>CAUPCW010000019.1:0-42188 GCA_963509895.1 uncultured Flavobacterium sp. | reverse complement strand
ATTCTCCATCGTATGCTATATTCCAAGTATTAAATTCCAAACTCCAAACGGTTTGAAATAGTATATTTTCTGCAAAAATACACTAAATTTGCCGGACTTAAATTAAATGAAAACGAATAAATGTCTGAAGACCACAAACCCACTATAAACCACCAAGAGCCATCCACTAAAAATTGGTTTACCTCTTGGTTTGACACTCCTTACTATCATATCCTTTACAAAGAACGCAACTATCGTGAGGCGCAAATTTTTATGGATAATCTGACGCAATATCTCAACTTACCTGATAAAGCAAAAGTCTTAGATTTGGCCTGTGGCAAAGGCCGTCACGCGATTTATTTAAGTCAACTAGGATATACCGTCTTGGGTGCCGATTTATCAGAAAACAGCATTGCTGAAGCGAGCAGAAACAGCAACACCCATTTATCCTTCAAAGTGCACGATATGCGCGAACCTTTTGAGGAAAAATTTGACGCTATTTTCAATCTATTCACCAGTTTTGGTTATTTTGAAGACGAAGCCGATAACCTGAAAACTTTAATAGCTATCAAAGACAGTCTATCCGAAACAGGATTTGCAGTAATTGATTTTATGAATGTGAACCAAGTCATTGAAACCCTAGTTCCCGAAGAAGTTAAAACGGTAGACCAAATCGAGTTTCACATCAAACGATACCTAAAAGAAGGACATATTTACAAAGAAATCAGCTTTGAAGACCAAGGGCAACACTATCATTTCACCGAAAAAGTAAGAGCTTTAAGTTTACAAGATTTTCAAGAGCTAATGGACGAAGCTGGAATTTATCTGTTGGATATTTTTGGCGATTACAAGCTGAAAAAATTTCACAAAACCGATAGTGAACGATTAATAATGATTTTTAAATAGTTCATTATAAACCTATTTCAATCTTTAAATTTCAACATTTTCTAAACCCACTAAAATAAAAATAATGAATTACCTCTTGCCTTTAATTGCTGTAATCCTCGGGTATATCTTGGCATTAGTGATCCAGCCCAAAAAGAAATCCAATCTGAAATTGCTGTTGGCTTTTAGCGGTTCATTTTTACTATCCGTTACAGTAATCAATTTATTACCAGAGGTCTACGAAACCAAAAATACCATTATTGGTCTCTATATTATGTTGGGTATTTTGTTTCAAATCATATTAGAATTCTTCTCTAAAGGTGCTGAACACGGACATGTTCATGGTCATCAAACCATAACACACATTCCTTGGTTATTATTCATAAGCCTCTGCATTCATGCATTATTAGAAGGATTTCCTGTGGGCCACCATCATGATTTGGCCATCGGAATTGCTATTCATCACCTGCCTATCGCCATTATCTTGACTACCTTTTTTGTACAAGCACAACTCAACAAAAAAGCCATTTTTGTGTTCATGATTACTTTTGCTATGATGACCCCTTTAGGTACTTTGGCATCCAATTATATTCCTGGATTACAAGAATACACTACCGAAATCACCGCCATCGTTATCGGGATTTTGTTTCACATCTCCTCAACCATTATTTTTGAAAGCAGCGAAGGTCACAAATTCAACGTGGCTAAAATATCGATGATTATTCTAGGAATCGCCCTGGCTTTTTTCATTTAAAAAATAATTTGGGCGTGCCCCCATAGCGCAAAGGGGCTTACTTATAGCACCGTTTATAAAGCCCCTTTGCGCTATGCGGTCGGGCTTTACGCGCTACTTCGGTAGCTAGCTGCAAATAAATTCACTGAACATCTACGAAAATAAATGTGTGTGAAGTAATCCCTCACGCAAAAAAATGGTATCCAATAAATTCCTATTTTTACAAGAAAACGCATTTATTAAAATTGTATTTTAGAAGCTTATAAATTAAGCCAAGCCCAAAATAAGTATGCAAGAAATCCAAAATTTAGTAGCCGTAATTAATGAAACTCAAACTTATTTTTGGCAACAAGCCCAAAAACAAATCAATATTGGGCTTACTTTACGCAACTGGCTAATTGGTTACTACATTGTAGAATATCAACAAAAAGGCAATGACAGAGCGGTTTATGGAGAAAATTTATATAAAGAAATTGCCAATCGATGTAAGCATATAAAAGGGATGTCTAAATCCAATTTATATATCTATAAAACATTTTATCAGCTATATCCAAACATTTTCCAGACAGTGTCTGGAAAATTGATAGCCGAGCAAAAACAAGCAGAAAACAACGAAATTGTAATTTTACAATCACCAAGTAAAAAATCTATTCTGGACATTGAAAAATCAATAAATCATTTGAGTTTTTCTCATTTTATAGAATTAATAAAGCAAGACAATGATGCCAAACGCGATTTCTATGAGTGGCAAAGTATCGAAAATAGCTGGTCGGTTCGAGAACTACAAAGGGCGGTAAACAGTATGTTGTTTGAACGAACTGGTTTAAGTTTTGACAAAGAACAAGTCATAAAAAAACAACAGAAACAAGTACCTCTAGTTGCCGAAGATTTTTTCAAAAACCCATATGTTTTAGATTTTTTAGAACTTAAACATGAAACATCATATTCTGAAAGCGATTTAGAACAAGCAATTATCGATCACTTACAAAAATTTTTAATTGAATTGGGTAAAGGTTTTTGCTTTGAAGCCAGACAAAAACGAATCACTTTTGACAACACACATTATTTTATTGATCTCGTATTTTACCATCGTATTTTAAAATGTAACATTATCATCGACTTAAAATTAGGTGAATTTACACACGCCGATTCAGGTCAAATGAATGTTTATTTAAATTATTACAACGAAAATGAAAAACAAGAAAACGATAATCCACCAATTGGATTAATTTTGTGTGCTGGTAAAAACGAAAATCTGGTAAAATACGCAACAGCTAATTTAACACAACAAGTTTTCGTCTCTAAGTATTTAATGAACTTGCCTAACGAAAAAGAGCTTAGAAAAATAATTGAAGAAGAACAAAACAAATTTAAATAATGACCTTCACAAAAACCACCGAACAATCCTCAAAATACGAACATTTAGAAAAAATGTCGGTTCAGGAATTGCTACACAATATCAATCAAGAAGACCAAACGGTTCCTTTAGCAGTTGCAAAAGCCTTACCGAAAATCGAAACTTTGGTGAACGAAATTGTAGCCAAAATGAAACTAGGAGGACGCCTTTTTTATATTGGAGCTGGAACTTCTGGACGATTAGGTGTGGTCGACGCATCGGAATGTCCACCTACTTTTGGAGTTCCTTTTGATGTAGTTGTAGGCATCATCGCTGGTGGAGACAAAGCCATCCGAAGAGCCGTAGAAAATGCCGAAGATGACGCAGAACAAGCTTGGAAAGATTTAGAACAATTCGACATCAATGAAAACGATGTGGTCATAGGTATTGCTGCTTCTGGCACAACTCCTTATGTAATTGGCGGTTTAAAAGCCTGCAACGAGAAACAGATCAGTACTGGAAGTATTTCTTGCAATGCAGGAAGTCCGTTGTCACAAACCGCAAAATTCCCTATCGAAGTCATTGTAGGTCCAGAGTTTGTAACCGGAAGTTCGAGAATGAAAGCAGGTACCGCTCAAAAATTAGTTCTCAATATGATTTCGACGGCTACTATGATTCAGCTAGGCAAAGTAAAAGGCAACAAAATGGTCGATATGCAATTGAGCAACGCCAAATTGGTAGACCGTGGCGTGAAAATGATTATGGGAGAAATTCCAGTTTCTTACGAAAAAGCATCCGAATTATTGGCCAAATACGGAAGTGTACGAAAAGCGGTAGACAACTTCTAACTTTTCATCTTTCACTTCTAACCTCTAACTTCTAACTTTAAATGCCAACCAACAAAGACTTTTTATCCAAAGGAATCAAATATTTATCAGGAGCTTTGCCCCTACTCTTCCTTGGCCCGTCTATCATTTATAACGCCTTTATGAACCAACATACCAACTGGCATTATTTGGTGCTCGGCATAGGAATCATAGCTTGTTTGGCTTCGATGTACTTAATCTTTACAGGCCTTAGATGGATTATGAAAGCTTTATTCAACGATTGAACAAATTAGGCCTTGTTTTTAAAAAGGCCTCTCTGTCAAAATACTGAATAATAAAGATAAATTGTATATTTACAAAAATTGTATCATATGGATATTCGTGCTGACATAAACTGGATTCATCAAGAAATCGATAAGGTAAAAGACCCTAATTTTATTGAAAAAATAAAACGTCTTTTAGAAACAATCAACACTTCCAAAGAAGCTACTGCTGCTGAATACAATGCAGATATCGATGCCGCTTTAAAAAACATCAATGATGGTGCATACTACACTCAAGAAGACGCAAAAAATCTTTCAAAAAAATGGGGAAGGAAATAATTTGGTCAAAAAATGCTTTAGAACAATTAGAGGATATCCATTTTTACATTTTCTTTGAAAGTAAATCGATTCACATTGCAGATAAAATAATTGCAACCATTTTTGACAGCACTGAAATTTTAAAAATGCAACCCGAAATTTACAAACTCGACAGCAACAAAGTTAACAACGACGAAACCTTTAGAGTATATTACATTTATGATTACAGCATTTCATATAGAATATCCGACGCAACCATTCAAATTCTTAGGATAAGACATACTGCTAGAAAATCTAAAAAATTACCATGGAAAACCTAATTAACGTTCAAAAAACCTTCGAAAAGGTCATCGCTGTTGATCAAAAAATAAACCATCGCGAGTTTGAAGATTGTGTGTTTAAAAACTGTGATTTCTCCAATAGTGATTTATGCAACAACACCTTTATGGATTGCGAGTTTATAGACTGCAATTTATCCATGGCGCAACTTGCAGCCAGTAGCTTAAAAACCGTTCGTTTCAAAAACTGCAAACTCTTGGGTATTCAATTTCAAGGATGTGATGATTTTTTATTCGATGTGGGGTTTCAAGATAGCGTGTTGGATTACGCTTCTTTTGCCAATAAAAAAATGCCGAAAACCCAATTTTCAGGGTGTTCGCTTAAAGAAGTTACTTTCATTGGAACACAACTAAACAATAGTGTGTTTGATAATTGCAATCTTGATCGAGCGATTTTTAATGATACCCAATTGGCAGGAGCCGATTTTAGAACCGCATACAATTACAGCATCGACCCTGAATTCAATCCGATGAAAAAAGCCAAATTTACTACACAAGGAATCGTAGGACTTTTGGATAAATACGATATTAAAATTGAATAAAAACAGAACTAAAAATGAAAAAAATATACTACCTCTTGCCTCTACTACTTTTGATTTCCTGTTATAACGTAGACCGCAAATGCTCCGATTTTAAAACCGGAAAATTCAAATTTGAATACGAAGTAAATGGTGTCAAAAAAACAACTGTCTTTGAACGCAATGACAGCATCGAAATTGAGACTTTTGAAGGAAAAACCGATACAGCCACCATTCGTTGGGTCAACGATTGCGAATATGTAATCCAAAAAAAGCATCCAAAAAATATGGCGGAAGAAAAAGCCATACAAATGAAAATCCTGACCACAACAGCTAATTCCTATACCTTTGAATTCGGAATGGTAGGATCGGATGCCAAACAAACTGGCACCGTAATTAAACTTTAGTACCTTATTCAAAAACATAAACCTTAACTTTTAACACAACCCAAATGGAAGTATTCCTGAATCCTGATGCATGGATTGCCTTATTGACCCTAACTTTTCTAGAAATTGTTTTAGGGATAGACAACATAATTTTTATTTCGATTGCTACTGGGAAATTACCCGCAGAAAAACGTAAAAAAGCGACCAAAATCGGAATGTTTTTGGCCATGTTCATGCGAATCGCTCTACTATTTGGAATCAATTTGTTAATTCAGATGAAAAAACCTTGGTTCACTATCGACTGGAGCTGGCTACAAGCGGGGATAACTGGACAAAGTATCATTTTACTGTTGGGTGGTCTATTTTTGATTTATAAAAGCACCAACGAAATCCGTGAAAAGGTAGATGAAAAGGGACATGAAGAAAAAGAATTAGGCAAAGCCGCTACCAAATCTTTTCAAAGTGTCATTCTTCAAATCATTATGATTGATTTAGTCTTTTCATTCGACAGTATTCTAACTGCGGTTGGAATGACCAATGGTGTTCATGGTGCTATTTATATCATGATTACTGCTGTAATTGTCTCAGTTTTCATCATGATGCAATTTGCTGTTCCGGTAGGTAATTTTGTAAACAAACATCCTTCTATTCAGATCTTAGGTTTATCCTTTTTGATTTTGATTGGCTTTATGCTATTAACAGAAAGTGCTCATTTATCCAATGCATTAATCTTCGGAAGTCACGTCACGCCAGTACCTAAAGGCTATTTGTACTTTGCCATTTCATTTTCGCTGTTCGTTGAAATATTGAATATGAAAACCAAAAAGAAATAATTCTAAAAATAAGCTTCCAAAACTGGAGGCTTTTTTTATGCCGAAATACTTCTTTTTAGTACATTACAAAACAAGAAAAATAGCAGTAAAACAGTTATAATGAAAAATACCATTTCACAAAGAGTCGCCGATTTTCTGAAAAATTATCCGCCTTTCAGTTTTTTAAACTTAAGAGAAATCAACACCTTAGCTGAAGAGGTTTCTATTATTTATAAAGAAAAAGACAGCATTGTTTTTGAAGAAAATGAAGCCGCTCACGATTCGTTTTATGTCATCCATAAAGGTGCCGTTGCCCTGACAAAAGGAAACAAAAACGAAATCATCAATATTTCAGATGAAGGCGATCTCATCGGTTTAAGACCTCTCATTACGCACGAAAATTACAAAATGGAAGCTCGTGCTCACGAAGAAAGCATTCTTTACGCCATTCCGAGTGACTTATTTAAACCATATGCGCTAAAAAACAAGGAGGTAGCCAATTTTTTGATTGAAAGTTTTGCCTCAAATACCGAAAATCCTTATTCTGAAAGCCATCGCGGCAAACTTTATGGTGAAGTAGTCAATGAAGAAATTTTGGGCGGTAGCCAAAAGCTTTTGGATTTTCAACCTGTCAAATATTCCAAGAAAATCATTACTTGTACACCCTCAACACCAGCCAATAGCATTGCCGAGATGATGACCAAAAAAAATGTGGGAGCTATTATCGTCGTAGAAAATGAACTCCCTATTGGCATTGTAACCGATAAAGATTTACGCAATAAAATCGTGACGGGTGCCTTTCCTATTACAGCTCAAGCATCCTCAATAATGAATGCCCCAGTGATTACGTATCCCAAAAAAATGACAATCACGCAAGCGCAAATGGCTATGATTAAAAGCAATATTAGCTATTTGTGTTTGACCAAAGATGGAACACCAAATACCAAAGCCGCCGGAATCCTCTCTAAACATGATGTAATGGTAGCCATTGGCAACAATCCAGCTGTACTTATCAAAGCCATCAAAAGAAGTAAAAAAAGCAAAGAAATAAAGCCAATTAGGCAAAACATCATGCGTTTGTTACAAGGATATATTGACCAAAATATTCCCATGACACTTACTACAAAAATCATCACTGAATTGAATGACGTTTGCATACAACAAGTCATCAAACTATCGCTAAAAAAAATGAAAACTGCTCCCCCAGTTGCTTTTTCATGGCTGGCGTTGGGAAGTCAAGGCAGAAGTGAGCAATTGTTGCACACGGATCAAGATAATGCATTGGTATATGAAGATGTTCCAGAAGAAAAAGCTACCGAAACTAAAAAATATTTCTTAGAATTGGCTACTCATGTCAATAAAGGATTGTTCGAAATTGGATACGATTATTGTCCAGCCGAAATGATGGCCTCCAACCCGAATTGGTGTTTGAGTGTATCCGAATGGAAAAAGAAAGTACTACACTGGATAACCAATACAGGCAAAAACGAAGTCTTATTGTCCTTTATTTTCTTTGATTATTCGTTAACGTATGGTGATAGTAAAATTGTAAATGCCTTGTCCGACTATATTTTTGAAACGATAAAAGCCAATCCTGTATTTTATCTGCACTTGGTTAGCGGTGCTTTACAAAGTCCCTCACCAACAGGTTTCTTTAGACAATTTTTAGTAGAACAAGACGGAGCGAACAAAGACACCTTCAATATCAAAAACAGAGCCTTGATGCCGCTTGCCGATGCCGCACGACTATTGATTTTATACCATTCTGTAAAGTCAATCAGCAATACCGCAGAACGCTTTGAAAAATTAGCAGAGCTAGAACCTAATAATCGCGAACTGTATTTGTCCTGTGCTTATTCCTATAAAGCCTTACTGAAATTTAGAACCAAGCAAGGCTTACTGCATAATGATTCTGGGCAATATATTGCTTTGGATTCCCTAACCAAACTCGAAAAAATAAAACTCAAAAACACGTTTAAAACCATTAAAGATTTGCAAGAACTGATTACCGTTCGATTTAATGCCTCAAACATATTATAATGAAAGATTTTCTTGAAAAAATAGTGCCTTTTATTAAATCAAAGCGTTTCAGCACTACTGCTCCAGCCGAAAAAAAATGGACTATATCTGCAATTGAAGCCACACGAATTGTAGTTCTTGATACCGAAACCACAGGATTTGATTATTTACAAGATTGCATTTTATGTATTGGCGCCGTTTCGATACAAAACAATACGATCTCGTTGAAAGATAGCTTTGAAGTATTCATAGAGCAAGATCATTATGATCAAAATAGTGCTAAAATTCACGGAATATTAAAACAATGGATATTAGATCGTCCCTCTGAATTAGAAGCCTTACAACAATTCTTAGAATATCTTGGTGATGCTGTTATTGTGGCGCATCACGCTTATTTTGATATTGGAATGATCAACAAAGCACTAGAGAGAAACGGTCTTCCCCGACTAAAAAATAAAAGTTTAGATACTGCGACTTTGTATAAAGAAACCTTGCTAAAATCAAACTTATTAGAAAAAAAAGACAACTACAGCCTTGATGAATTGGCAGATAAATTTGATATTTCAAAAAAAGACAGACATACCGCAATGGGCGATGCATATATTACCGCTATTGCTTTCCTTAAAATCATCCATAAATTAAAGCACAACAAAGATTTCAACTTGAATGATTTTTTAAAATAAATGAAATAACCACCAGAGACGAACCTCTTTTACCTTTCTACACAACTCTTTTAGTGCAATAAAATGTAAATACAATAGCTATTTTGCTATTACAATTATGGTACTTATTTCGATAACCGATTACTTTTCCAATATTTCGACCTTCGCATATTTCGCTTGATTATTTGACTTTTTAAAAAGTATGTATCGAAATCTCAAAGCGGCTCACAAAAATGCATATTTTACCCTTGTAAAACACTTTTAATTACACATTACTCAAAAATTAATCAAAAGTTTTATTGTATCAAAAAAAAAGTAACCAAAAAATTGTATTTATAAAAATATAATCTATTTTTGTGTAATCGATTACATAAGTATTTTTAAATTCTATACTAAATAAAACATGAACAACCCTAACATTGGAAAATACCGCTGGAAAATTTGCAGTCTTTTATTTTTCGCAACCACCATCAATTATTTAGACAGACAAGTTCTTTCGTTGACATGGAGTGATTTTATTGCTCCAGAATTCCATTGGACAAACAACGATTATGGCAATATTACTGCTTTATTCTCAATATTTTACGCGATATCATTACTCTTTGCAGGAAGGTTTGTAGATTGGTTAGACACCAAAAAAGGTTTTCTATGGGCAATTGGAATATGGTCTTTAGGAGCTTGTTTGCATGCCTTTTGTGGCATTGCTACTTCAGGTATCATCACAGGAAACTGGTGGGTAAGCTTTGAGGGCGCTAAAGAAACTATTAAAACCGTAAACGATACTGCATTGGTTATTAATGTAAGCGTTAGTCTATTCATTTTTGCTCGTTTAATTTTGGCTATTGGTGAAGCAGGAAACTTTCCTGCTGCAATTAAAACGACTGCAGAATATTTTCCTAAAAAAGACCGAGCCTTTTCTACCAGTATATTCAATTCTGGAGCTACAGTTGGCGCCTTAGCTGCTCCGATATCTATTCCGTTTATAGCACGATACTTTGGATGGGAAATGGCATTTATCATTATTGGTGCCTTAGGATTTATATGGATGGGGTTTTGGATGTTTATGTATGATAAACCAGAAAAACACCCAAAAGTAAATGCAGCAGAATTAGAATATATTCAACAAGATGATATTGCAGACAGCAAGTTGGTTGGCTATATTCCCGAAACAACAACAAAAGTATCTTTAAAAGAATGCTTCAAATACAAACAAACTTGGGCTTTTGCTTTTGGAAAATTCATGACCGATGGCGTTTGGTGGTTCTTCTTATTCTGGACTCCAGCCTACTTAAGTTCTGTATACGGAATGGATTCCACACAAGCTGCCTTACCGCTGTTTGTATTATATATGATTACATTACTTTCTATCATTGGAGGATGGTTACCCACTTATTTTGTAGAAAAGAAAGGAATGAATCCCTATGAAGGTAGAATGAGAGCCATGTTAATTTTTGCTTTTTTTCCATTATTAGCCCTATTAGCACAACCTTTGGGATTTATTAGTTACTGGATTCCTGTACTTATAATAGGAATTGCGGGTGCAGCTCACCAATCATGGTCTGCCAATATTTTTACTACTGTTGGCGATATGTTCCCTAAAAAAGCAATTGCCACCATAACAGGAATTGGTGGATTAGCTGGTGGCTTGGGATCAACACTAATCAACAAAGGATCCGGAATGTTATTTGATTATAGTAAAGACACTAATATGGCGTTTATGGGTTTCAAAGGAATTGAAGCTGGATATTTTATCATTTTCTCAATTTGTGCCGTGGCGTACTTAATTGGTTGGAGTGTGATGAAAACATTGGTGCCCAAATACAGCCCTATCACAGATTTATAGTTGCAAGCAAAATTATTTTTTTAAGATTATCGAAAAAAGAAAACGAATTTCACATAACTTTCCTATTTTTGTGCAATCGATTACAATACAAAATACCATGACAAAATACAGCTCTAGATACGCTTCAAATCCGCAAGCGGTAAAACAATATGACACCAAACAATTACGAGCAGAATTCTTAATTGATGATTTAATGCAAGAAGATGAAGTGGTTTTGGTTTATTCTCATTATGACCGATACATTACAGGATCTGCGGTTCCGGTAAAAGGAGATTTAGTTTTAGAAACTATTGACCCACTCAAAGCACCTTATTTTTTAGAGCGAAGAGAATTAGGGATTATTAATGTTGGAGGAAGCGGTGTTGTGGTTGCAGAAGGTACAGCGTATGAATTAGGTTTTAAAGACGCTTTGTATATAGGAAGTGGTAATAAAGAAGTTGTTTTTAAAAGTGATGATAAAAACAATCCTGCAAAGTTTTATTTAAACTCTGCTCCAGCTCATACTACTTATCCAACGGTAAAAGTAAGTTTGGCAGAAGCCAATAAATTGCAATTAGGAACGATGGAAACAGCTAATCATCGTACCGTAAACCAAATGATTATTGGAAGTGTAGTGACTACTTGTCAATTACAAATGGGCATGACGGAATTGCGTCCGGGAAGTGTTTGGAATACTATGCCAGCTCACGTACACGATCGTCGTATGGAGGTTTATTTTTATTTGGATATTCCAGAAAATCAAGCAGTTTGTCATTTTATGGGGGAACCACAGGAAACAAGACATATTTGGATGAACAATCATCAGGCAGTTATTTCTCCGCCTTGGTCAATTCACTCTGGTTCTGGAACTAGTAATTATACTTTTATCTGGGGAATGGCAGGTGAGAATTTAGATTACGGAGATATGGATGTTTGTAAAATCACCGATTTAAGATAAGAATCATGACAAACTTATTTGATATAAAAGGAAAAGTTGCCTTAATTACAGGAAGTACACACGGACTGGGAATGGCAATGGCAAAAGGATTAGGTCAGGCGGGTGCAACAATTGTGGTCAACGGAAATTCTTCTCAGCAAAAAATTGATGAGGCTGTAGCGGCACTTCAAAGCGAAGGTATTAATGCTGTGGGGTACAAATTTAATGTAACAGCAGAAAAAGAAGTTAGCGAAGCGGTTGCGAAAATTGAAAGTGAAGTTGGACCCATTGCTATTTTAATTAATAACGCTGGAATCATTAAAAGAATTCCTTTGTTGGAAATGGAAGTTGCCGATTTTAGAGAAGTAATTGATATTGATTTAGTAAGTCCATTTATTGTTTCTAAACATGTTGCCAAAGGAATGATCGAAAGAAGACAAGGGAAAATTATCAATATCTGTTCAATGATGAGCGAATTGGGTCGTAATACTGTTGGTGCCTATGCTGCTGCAAAAGGTGGTTTAAAAATGTTGACTAAAAACATGGCGACAGAATGGGCAAAATACAATGTTCAAATTAACGGAATTGGTCCAGGTTATTTTGCAACGGAGCAAACCAAGCCTATCCGAGTTGATGGACATCCTTTTAACGATTTTATCATCGGTAGAACGCCGGCTGCTAAATGGGGAGACCCAAGTGATTTAGCTGGTGCAGCAATCTTTTTATCTTCCAAAGCGAGTGATTTTGTTAACGGTCACATTTTATATGTTGACGGTGGAATCCTAGCAACTATTGGAAAACCATCAAACGAGGAATAATTTTCTATTATATTTAAGAACATGAGCGCTAATAAAACATTCATAAACGATACCTTTTTACTTGAAAATAAATACGCTGAAGAATTATACCACAACTATTCTAAAAATCAGCCTATTATTGATTATCACAATCACTTAAATCCACAATTTATTGCCGAAGATAAAATTTTTGACAATATTACAAAGGTGTGGATAAACGGAGATCACTACAAATGGCGTGCAATGCGTACATTGGGTGTTAATGAGCAATTTATTACAGGAAATGGTTCTGATAAAAATAAGTTTCTAAATTGGGCAAAAACAGTTCCATATACCATGCGTAATCCTTTGTATCACTGGACGCATTTAGAATTGGCTCGTTACTTTGATATTTACGATTTATTGAATGAAAAATCGGCAGAAAGAATATATGAAGAAGCTTCTGCAAAAGTAAATTCGGCTGACTACAGTACACGTAACTTACTTAAAAAAGTAAACGCCGAATTGGTTTGTACTACCGAAGATCCAATTGATACTTTGGAGTTTCATCAAAAATTGAATCAAAACCCTTTTGAAACTAAAATGAGTACGGCTTTTAGACCTGATAAAGCCATCTTAATTTCAAATGATGGCTATAACGATTACCTTGATACATTAGGAAATATCGCTGGAGTGGCTATTGCTACTTATGCAGATTTATGTGATGCATTAAGAAAAAGAATTGACTTTTTTCATCAAAATGGCTGCAAATTAAGTGATCATGGATTGGATCAGATTTATTTCGAAAACTTTACAGAAACGGAAGTAAATACAATCTTTAAAAAGAAAAGAGAAAACCAAACCATTACTCCAGAAGAGGCATTGAAATTTCAAAGTGCTGTTTTGTTGTTTTTATCTGAAACCTATCATGAATTAGGTTGGGTGCAACAATTTCACTTAGGTGCTTTGCGTAACAATAATGCGCGTATGCACCGAATTTTAGGACCAGATACTGGTTGGGATTCTATTGGAGATTATCCACAAGCTCAAAAATTATCTGCTTTCTTAAACGCATTAGACAGTAAAGACAAATTAACAAAAACGATTATTTATAACTTAAATCCTGCTGATAACGAAGTAATGGCTACCATGATTGGTAACTTTAATGACGGAAGTGTGAGAGGAAAAGTTCAGTTTGGATCAGGATGGTGGTTCTTGGATCAAAAAGACGGAATGACCAAACAATTAAACGCCCTTTCAAACATGGGGTTAATTAGCTGTTTTGTTGGAATGTTGACAGATTCTAGAAGTTTCTTGTCTTTCCCAAGACACGAATATTTCAGACGTATTCTTTGTAATCTTCTTGGAGATGAAATCCAAAGAGGTGAACTTCCTGCAGATATGGAATGGATCGGAAAAATGGTTTCTGATATTTCCTATAATAATGCAAAAGAGTATTTTAAATTTTAATTTGTTTATAAATTGAAAGATTGAAGAATTGAAGAATTGAAAGATTGAAAGATTGAAAAATTGAAAAATTGAAAAATTGAAGAATTGAAAAATTGAAAGATTGAAAGATTGAAGAATTGAAAGATTGAAAGATTGAAAAATTGAAAAATTGAAGAATTCAACAAATAAACAATTAAACGATTCAACAAATAACGATTCAACAAATAAACAATTAAACGATTCAACGATTAAAACAATTAAACGAATAAACGTTTCAACAATAATATAATATGGGTAAAGTAGTTGCATTCGGCGAAATAATGTTACGTTTTTCAACAGAAAGACATTTGCGTTTTTCTCAGGCTAAAGCATTTACAGCGTCATACGGTGGTGGCGAATTTAACGTTTGTGTTTCTTTGGCTAATTATGGTATCAATGCAGAATTTGTTACCAGATTGCCTGAGAACGAAATAGGTTATTGTGCTGTGCAAGAGATGCGTAAAATGAATGTAGCCTCTAAAAGTATTGTTTATGGCGGAGAACGTTTAGGAACTTATTATTTAGAAACAGGAGCAGGAACAAGAGGAAGTAATGTGGTGTACGATCGTGCGCACAGCTCGATGGCAACGATTCAAAAAGGAGATATTGATTGGAAAAAAGTACTTGAAGGAGCGACTTGGTTTCACTTTAGCGGAATTTCGGCTGCAATTTCTCAGAGTGCTGCGGAGGCTTGTTTGGAAGCTGTTCAGATTGCGCATGAATTAGGATTGACTATTTCATGTGATTTGAATTACCGATCAAAATTATGGCAATATGGTAAAACACCAAGCGAGGTTATGCCAGAATTATTGAAATATAGCAATGTTATTTTAGGAGATATTGATACAGCTTATTTTATGTTAGGGATTCCTAAAGTAAATCCTGACTATCAGGATACAACATCGTTACCAGCTTTATATACTAAGTTATACGAGCTTTGTCCGAATTTAAAAACGGTAGCAACAACGTTACGCTATTCTGTTAGTGCATCTCATCAAAGAATTGGGGGAATTTTATTTGACGGCAAAACTATTTTTAATGCAGCAGTGCAAGAAGTAACTCCGGTTATTGACAGAGTGGGTAGTGGTGATGCATTTATGGGAGGATTAATATACGGATTGATCGAATATAAAGATAACAAACAAAAGGCATTAGATTTTTCAGTAGCAGCTTGTTGCTTAAAGCACACCATTGCTGGAGATTATAATTTAGTGACATTAAAAGAAGTTGAAAACATGGCAGGAGGAAATTCTGCAGGATTAGTATCAAGATAAATAAATATGGCAAAGTATTCAAGAATTGAAGTAGCTCAGACAATGAAAGACAACGGAATGGTTCCTTTGTTTTTTCATTCGGATATTGAAATCAGTAAAAAAGTAATAAAAGCCTGTTATGATGGTGGATCCAGATTGATGGAGTTTACCAGCAGAGGAGATTTTGCTTTTGAAGTTTTTGGAGCATTAAATAAATATGCCTTGTCCGAATTACCCGGAATGATTTTGGGCGTCGGCTCAGTAACGGATGCTGCTGCCGCTTCGTTGTATATGCAATTGGGAGCCAATTTTATAGTAACTCCAGTATTGAGAGAAGATATTGCCCTAGTTTGTAATCGCCGAAAAGTACTTTGGTCTCCTGGTTGTGGCTCGCTTACTGAAATCGCCAAAGCCGAAGAATTGGGTTGCGAAATTGTAAAATTATTTCCAGGTGATATTTACGGTCCTCAATTTATTAAAGGCATAAAAGGTCCTTGTCCTTGGACGAGTATTATGCCAACAGGCGGTGTTTCAACTTCTGAAGACAATCTAAAAAGTTGGTTCGATGCTGGCGCAACTTGTGTTGGAATCGGTTCACAATTGATTTCAAATGAAATAGTAAACAACAAAGATTTTGATGGTTTACGAGAAAAAGTAAAACAAACCTTGGAGACCATCAAAGCCATAAGAGCCTAACGAACCCAATTAAAAATAAAGCATTTTGGAAAATAATTTTTCGCTAGCAGAAAAAGTCATTGTAATTACGGGAGCAACAGGAATAATTGGAGAAGCTTTTGTGAATAGTGTGAGCAAAGCTGGCGGAGCAGTAGGGATTTTGGGTAGAAATGAAGCGGTTGCCAACGAAAGAGCTGATGCCATTATTGCTGCAGGCGGGAAAGCCCTTCCGTTAATAGCAGATGTAACGAATGAGCAACAACTAGTTGCCGCCAAAGAAAAAATGCTTCAAAAATTCGGCAAAATTGACGGACTCGTTAATGCCGCAGGAGGAAATCAGCCAAAAGCGATCATTCAGCCTGAGCAAGATATTTTCAAACTAGACATTCCTGCTTTGGAACAAGTAATGCAGCTCAATTTATTGGGAACGATTTTACCAACTCAAGTCTTTGGCGAAGCCATAAAAGAAACGGGATCTGGCAGTATTGTCAATATCTCATCTGTAACGGCTCATTTGGCGGTGTCAAAAGTACTTGGTTATAGTTTGGCAAAAGCCGCAATTGACTGCTACACCCAATGGTTTGCTCTAGAATTGGCCAAACGATACGGCGATGCCATCCGAATGAACGCGATTGTGCCCGGATTTGTCCTAACCGAACAAAATAAAAGTTTACTCACCAAGGAAGATGGAAGCTGGACCGAAAGAGGAAACTTAATTATCAATAAGACTCCGTTTCATCGTTTTGGAACGCCCAACGAACTCGAAGGAGCTTTGATTTGGTTGCTTAGCGATGCTTCCAAATTTGTGACTGGAACGAGAATCACTGTAGATGGCGGATTTGCAATGTTCAGTGGTGTCTAAAAGAACGAAAAAGAAATATTTATTTTATATATCTAGAAATGAAAAAATTAAATAGCGAAAACATAGGATTAACAGAAAGAAATCCGATAAAAATAGTGCAATTTGGCGAGGGAAATTTTCTTAGAGCCTTTGTAGATTATGCGTTTCAGGAGCTGAACGATACCGTAAACTTTGATGCTGGCATCGCCGTTGTACAACCCATAGAAAACGGGATGGTTCATTTGCTAAACGAACAAGATGGGCTTTATACCCTATTTATGAAAGGATTGAGCAAAGGCCAAGAAATTCAGGAGAAAAAGCTGATTACCAATTTAGTACAAGGAATTAATCCTTACAAAGAATACGAAAGTTATTTGGCTTTGGCTAAAGAAGAAGCCTTGGCATTTATCATATCGAATACGACAGAATCGGGCATTGCTTATGATGCTAACGATACCTTAGCAATGCAACCGCCCAATTCATATCCTGCCAAAGTAACTGCACTTTTGTATGAAAGATTTAAACATTTTAAAGGTGATGCTACCAAAGGGCTGACGATTATTCCTTGTGAATTGATTAATAACAATGCCGATACTTTAAAAGAAATCATTTTAAAATATTGTTCGGATTGGCAATTGGAAGAAGCTTTTACTTCTTGGATTTTGAATAGCAACTCTTTCCACAATACCTTGGTAGACCGCATTGTTCCTGGATATCCAAGAGCCGAAATAGAAGCCTACAACCAACAACTCGACTACAGTGACAATCTTATCGTAACCGCCGAAACTTTTTTCCTTTGGGTTATCGAAGGAGACGAAACGCTGAAACAAAAACTGCCGTTTGATAAAACCAAACTCGATGTAAAGATTGTAGCCGATATGCAACCATACCGCACAAGAAAAGTACGAATCTTGAATGGTGCTCATACCGCTATGGTTCCGTTTTCGCTGCTATATGGTAACGAAACCGTAAAAGAAACGGTCGACCATCCTTTTACAGGAAGCTTCGTCCATAAAGCCATTTTTGAAGAAATTAACGAAACCATTGCGATGGACAAATCCGAGTTGGATGAATTTGCCGATGAGATTTTGGACCGTTTTAGAAATCCATTTATTAAACACAATTTGTCTAGCATAGCGCTGAACTCTATTTCAAAATTTAAAGTGAGAGTACTACCGAGCTTGTTAGGATATGTCGCTAAATATGGTAAAATCCCTGCTCATCTCACTTTTTCATTGGCGTGTTTGATTTTGTTTTATAAAGGAACTTGGAAAGGAAAACTTTTGCCTGTAGACGATAGTACTGATATTACTGATGCATTTGCTGCAATTTGGAAATCAAGCACTACGGAAGAAGTGGTAGAAAAAACATTGGCAAACGTAGCGTTTTGGGACGAAGATTTAACGGCTGTGAGCGGTTTGCAAGAGGCTCTAGTTCGTGCAATAGATGAAATAAACAGCAACGGAATTGAAGTAGGTTTTGAAAATTTTAGCAAACAATAGTACGCTGATTTCTAAATACCTACAAGGTCCAAAAAAGACCTTGCAGGAATAACGACTAATAGTGTAAATAGGCGTGAAAATTTGTAATGCAACCCTACTATGCTAAAACAAACGACCTATAATAATTGAATAACAACAAAACGTTCTTTATAGCAGGAATTGCGTGAGGGATAGTAGTGGAGCTCTTTTTGTAGGCTGGCTTTTTTGCCAGGTTACAAAAAAGCGGGAACGGATAGCCCGACCCGACCTACTGAGCCTGTCGAAGTATCGGGAGGGGCACGCCCAAAAATCTTTGAAACGTTAGTGTTTTGGGAGATGGTTTAGAAAAATAATAGCAACATTTTATACTTGATTAAAATGCAAAAGAAATTAATAAAAGTAAATCCAACAGACAATGTAGCTGTTGCCTTAGTGAATCTTAGCGCTGGTGAAGTGCTTTCGTTTGAAAACGAAACCATCACTATCGAATCGGATGTGAAAATGAAACATAAGATTGCGTTGCAGCCTCTTGAAGCTGGAGATCGCATTATTATGTATGGCGTTTTGGTAGGGAAAGCGAGTGCGAAAATAGCAAAAGGAGGGCTTTTGTCTACTGCTAATGTGAAACACGAAAGTGATAAAGTTACTGGAAAAACGGAGTCTATTGGATGGACCGTTCCTAATATTGAAAAATGGAAAGACCGGACGTTTATGGGCTATCACAGAGAAGATGGTCAAGTAGGAACTGAAAATGTGTGGTTGTTTTTTCCGCTAGTATTTTGTGAAAACAGAAATATCGAAATCTTAAAAGATATCTTTGAAAAAGAGTTGATGAAACCCAAAGAGAATGATTACCAGCTTTTGTTGCGTTCCTTGGTGAAATCAGAAACGGGCGGTGCTGGCAATGAAGCCGCATCGAACGAAGCTAATTTATTCAACAATATAGAGGTAAAATTCATTACGCACCAAGGCGGTTGTGGCGGAATTCGTCAGGATTCGCACAGCTTGGCCAAATTATTAGCGGGTTATGTGAACAATCCTAATGTGGCTGGTGCTACGGTGTTGAGTTTGGGTTGTCAGAACCTTCAAATTCAGATTTTCAAAGACGCTTTGGATGCTATTAATCCGAACAGTAAAAAACCGGTGTTGATTTACGACCAACAATCGATTGGAACCATTGAAGCGATGTTGAGTAGCGTGGTGAAAGACACGTTTGATGCCATAAAACAAGCTAATAAAATTAAGAGAACTCCAGCCCCTTTGTCTAAGCTAAAAATTGGTTTGGAGTGTGGTGGTTCGGATGGTTTTTCAGGTATTTCGGCCAACCCAACTCTTGGAGTTTTGTCGGATAATTTAGTGGCTTTGGGCGGCACCACAATTCTTTCGGAGTTTCCAGAATTATGTGGGGTGGAGCAAGAATTAGTTAATAGATGTATTGATGATAAAGACGGAAAACGCTTTTTAGAATTGATGCAATGGTACGAAAAAACAGTCGTAGATGCTGGTTCTGGATTTGATATGAATCCTTCGCCAGGGAACATCAAAGACGGTTTGATTACCGATGCGATGAAATCGGCTGGAGCAGCCAAAAAAGGTGGAACGTCTCCAATTGTAGGAGTTTATGATTATGGAGAATACATTAACGAATCAGGCTTTACTTTACTTTGTACTCCTGGAAATGACGTAGAATGCACTACAGCTATGGTGGGCTCTGGAGCCAATATGGTGTTGTTCACAACAGGATTAGGAACACCAACAGGAAATCCGATTGCGCCCGTGGTAAAAATTTCATCGAATACTGAATTGGCTAACAAAATGTCGGATATTATAGATATTGACACGGGTGGTATTATCAAAGGAGAAAAGACAATAGACGAAATGGCCGATGAAATGTTGGATTTCATCATTGATGTCGCCAGCGGAACCATTAAAACCAAAGCCGCTATACTGAATCAGAATGATTTTATTCCTTGGAAAAGAGGCGTTTCTTTATAATATTATGTGATTGATGAATAGCAACTTTATCATCATAAAAGGTCATTAGACTTTTTACCACATTAGTTTTAGGATTTTTTATTTGTTTTAAAAAAAAAGCTGTTGGAGTTTATTTCAACAGCTTTTTTGATGATATGAAGTGGTTTGTGGGTTAATCAGTTAACTCATTAATTGTTTAACTGATTTAAACTGTGCGTTCCTTGCGTAAACCTTTGTGAACTTTGCGGTTAAATTTTCACTTTTGCTATATTCCCACTTTTGGGGGTTAGGGGGCTCTTACCTAGTCGAAGATTTTCTGATTTGTAATTCGGGTTTGAGGACGACTTTCTTTTCTATTTTTATGTTGTCGGTATTGTTGATTTGTTCCAAAAATACTTTGGCTGCCATTCGTCCCATCTCAAGTGGAGACTGATCTACAGAAGAAATAGACAACTCTAAAAAACGGGTAAAAGGTTCGTTACCAAAACCAAAAACACAGAAATCTTCAGGAATTTTGATGCCGTTTTCTTTTAATCCTTGAATAGCACCCAAGGCTGCAAAATCACTCGAAGAAAAGATAGCATCAGGAGGATTAGGCAAGTTCAACAATCTCGTTACAGCGTTTCTTCCTGCCTCTAAATTACTTTTGGTTTGAATGACATAATCTGGATTCCATTCTAAATCAAAATCTTTGAGCGCTTGTTCGTATCCTTTGAACCTGTTTTCGTAAATCTCCAAAGAACGATCACCTGAAAAATGCGCGATTCGAGTGCAACCAGCGTCAATCAAATTTTTGGTAGCCAAATAACCCCCTTCAAAGTCATCGATGGTCACCGAGCTCACGCCATCCATTTTTTTCTTTCTATCGAAAAAGATGAGCGGTACATTCTTATCTACTACGTGTTTTATAACAGGATCGTTTTCTTTGGACATATTCGAAATAGACATCAAAATACCATCAACTTGAGCATTCATCAAGGTTGTAATGTTTTCAATTTCTCTTTTTTCATCTTCGTGCGTTTGACAAATAATGACATGATAGCCTTCTGGATGCAGCTCCTCCTCTATTCCTCGAATAACCGACGCAAAAAAGTTTACATCAATACGAGGAACAATTACTCCAACATTATTGCTTTTACCACTACGCAACGATTGCGCTAATCTATTTTGTTTATAATTCATTTTTGCAGCCGTTTCCAAAACTAATTTTCTGGTCGCCTCGCTGATTTTGGGATTGTTATTTAAAGCTCTAGATACTGTTGCTGCTGTGATATCCAGCTTCTTAGCAATATCATAAATTGTTGTTTTTTGGTCCATATATTGGATGAATTGTGAAAAAGTTCGTTGGTAAATCTACTAAAAAAAATACATTTAGTTCTTCTTTTGTTATCGATTGCATAAAAAAATATCTTTTATCAATTTTAGAGCTGTTTTTTTAATTTGCGGGTATTAAAAAAGCAATATAAATTCCAAATCATTAATGATATGATAAAAATTGATTACTTTTTTTTTACTACCCGTTTTTTTATGGCATTTTTTTGTTTATATAAAAAAATATATTAGATTTGTGCAATCGATTACATAATTGATATTCTAACCTTGCTCTTGTATTGAATTGTATTGAATTGAATTGTATAACCAAAATTAAATATGAAACCAAACCATTCTTCCCTTACACTTTTTACATTGGTCTTTTTTTGTTCTTTTTTTGCAAAAGCACAATCTAATAGTACCAATACAGATAAGGTATGGATTCAAATGAACAAGGTTATTAAATCCATAAAACCTTTGCAGTTTAAAAACAAAGAATACAATATCTTAGATTTTGGCGCAAAAGCCGATGGAAGCACTAACTGTACCGAAGCATTTAAAAAAGCAATAACTACTTGTTCTAAAAATGGTGGCGGAAAAGTACTTGTTCCTAACGGAAAATTCTTTACTGGCCCTATTCATTTAGAAAACAATGTCAATTTACACTTGGAAGAAAAAGCGGAAATCATGTTCAGTACAAATCCAAACGATTACTATCCGTTAGTACATACTTCGTTTGAAGCCACTGAATTAATGAATTACTCGCCTCTTATTTATGCCTACAAGAAAACAAATATAGCCGTTACTGGCAAAGGTACCCTAAACGGTCAAGCCTCGAACGATAATTGGTGGTCTTGGTGTGGCAAAGACGAATATGGTTGGAAAGAAGGAATGCCAAGTCAGAATGACCCTCTCAATCGATTTCGTTTAGTAGATATGGCGGAAAAAAATATTCCTGTAAACGAAAGAGTTTTTGGCAATAATGGATACTTGAGACCTAACTTTATACAGTTTTTTGAATGTAAAAACTCGTTGATTCAAGATGTAACCATTACCAATGCTCCGTTTTGGATTATTCATCCTATCAAATCTACTACTATTGTGGTTGATGGGGTAACCGTAAGAAGTCATGGACCAAATAATGATGGCTGCGATCCAGAATATTCAAAAAATGTTTGGATTAAAAACTGCATTTTTGATACCGGAGACGATTGCATTGCCATCAAAGCAGGAAGAGATGCCGATGGCAGAAGAGTGGGCATTAAAAGTGAAAACATCATTGTTCAAAATTGTAAAATGTATGACGGTCATGGCGGAGTAACTATTGGAAGCGAAATATCTGCAGGAGTGAGTAATGTATATGTAGAAAACTGTTTGATGGATAGCCCCAATCTAGACCGAGCCATCCGAATAAAAACGAATGCCAAACGAGGCGGTTTGATCGAGAATATTCATGTGCGAAACCTTCAAGTGGGACAGGTCAAAGAAGCGGTACTAAGAGTGGATATGTTTTACTCTGTATACAAAGGAGATAATGAAGGTCCATTTATTCCAAGAGTAGAAAACATCACTCTAGAAAATGTACAAGTAAAAGATGGGGGGAAATATGGCATCCTAGCCAAAGGATACGAAACATCTCCTGTGAAAAATATTCTATTCAAGAATGTTACCATAGACAAAGTAGGCAAAACATTTCAGTTAGAACATGTAGAAAACCTCAGTTTTATCGAAACTAAAATCAATGGTGAAGTAATAAAAAACAATAAACCACAAACAACAAACCAAAAAACAAACACAAAAAATTAACTATTAATATTTTAAATTATGAAATTAAACCACTTTTCAAGTAAAAGACTTCATCATCTCTGGATGCTTTCCGTTTTGCTCTGCTTGTTCTTGGCAAATAAGGCAAATGCCCAAAGCACAATTACAATAACAGGTAAGATAACTGACAATTCTGGATTGCCTATTCCGGGGGCCAATATTATTGAAAAAGGAACTAAAAATTCAAGTTCAACTGATTTTGATGGAAAATATGCGATAAAAGTAAGCAGTTCAAACACATCATTAATAGTTAGTTATGTAGGTCATGAAACAAAAACGATAAAAGTAACTGGTTCCGTAATCAACATTAGTTTACAACCTGAAGAGCAGACACTTAAAGAAATTGTTGTAGTTGGATACGGTAAAGTAAAGAAAAAAGACTTAACTGGTTCTGTAGGTACTCTTGATGCGGCCACTATTACAGAAAGAAACACAACAAATGTTGTAGAAGCTATGCAAGGTGCTGTTGCTGGGGTTCAAGTAACAACCTCAACAGGAAGAGTTGGAGATCCATTTAGTGTGGTAATTAGAGGAAAAAACTCTATCAATCCCGACTCAAAACCACTATACGTTGTTGATGGTGTACCAACAGATGGTATTGATTTTTTAAACCCACAAGACATTTCAAGAATTGATGTTTTAAAAGACGCCTCTTCAACAGCTATCTATGGATCAAGAGGTTCTAACGGTGTCGTTATCGTTACAACCAAAGGAGGAGGAACAGTAAAATCGAAAATGTCTGTTTCTTTTGAAACTTTTGTTGGAGGAAAAGAAGTAGCTAGACTTCCTAAAATGATGAGTGGACAAAAATGGTGGGCGTATCATCAATCAGCCTACTTACCTACTGCAAAAGTAGATCCAGTAACGGGAACGGTTACAGCGGCAACATTAGCAACTGCAGTTCTTGGTACACAAAACAGTCTTTTAGCTCAAAGAGTAGCAAATAATGATACTTTTGATTGGTATGATGCTGTATTAAAAAGCGGTATACAACAAAATAATTATTTAGCTATCTCAGGGAGAACGGATGATGGACTATCGTATAACTTAGGCTTGGGGATTCAAAGTGAAACCGGAAATATAGAAAATGAAAGCTTAGACAAATACACTTTCAAATTAGGTCTAAATCACAAAATCAATGACAAATTTAGCACTGGTGTAAACTTAACTATTGCAAGAACTGAACAAGAATTAGGGAGCGCATTAGCGATGCAAGAAGCTTTTAGACTAAGTCCTTTTTATACTCCATATGATTTAAATGGTAACTTATTTCCTTTGCCGGGAAAACTAACAGATGCAACTGGTGCATTCTTAATCAACAAAACAAGTACTTACAATCCATTGCTTGAGATTGCAAACTCTGTTAATACAATTAATGCATGGAATACTATTGGTAGTTTATTTTTTGAATACAAACCTATTAATTGGTTAAGTTTCAAAACAACCTATTCTGCTGGATTCGACAATTCAAAACAAGGAAGAGCTTGGGGAGCTTTAACAAATACAGGAGTTTCTAATAATAATCTTCCTTCTGCTGATATTACCCAAAAAGAACGTTTCAATTACACTTGGGACAATCAATTCAATATTGATTACGCGCTAGAAAGTGGACATAATTTTAGCTTTTTAGGATTACAAAGTTTGTACTCACAACGAAACGAAGGAATGTATGCTTATTCCAGCAATATGCCTTTTGATACAGGATTCCATAATTTAGGGTCGGGCAAACAATCTACTTATAACTTAGATTCTTATTATGACAAAAACTCATTAGCTTCTTTTGCGGCTCGATTCAATTATGGATATAAGGATCGTTATTTAATAACACTTTCAAACCGTTGGGATGGATCATCAAAATTTGCTGAAGGTAACAAATGGGGCTCCTTCCCATCGGCGGCTTTTGCTTGGAGAGTTACTCAAGAAAGTTTCATGAAAAATCAAGAAATTGTTTCTGACCTAAAAACAAGAATTAGCTACGGATATACAGGAAATAATATCATTCCATCTTATTCAACAATCAACCAATTAGACACACAAACCTATTATGATTTTAGTGCAGTTGCCGCAAATGGTTGGGTACAAAGCAATCCGAGTAATGCTAACCTTGGGTGGGAAAAAACAAGAGAGTTTAACATAGGTGTTGATTTTGGGTTATTAAAAAACAGAATTACAGGTACCGTAGATGTGTATGATCGTTTATCTACCGACTTACTATTAAAACAAAAATTAGTTGTTGAAAATGGCTTCTCTACTTACATTAACAATATAGGCTCTGTGAGTAACAAAGGAATTGAAGTCATGTTAACTACCAAAAACATTGATACTGATTTTGTAAAATGGGAGACAACCTTTGTGTTCACAAAAAACACTAACAAAATTATTTCTATTTATGACAAAATATCAGATGATGTAGGAAATAATTTATTTATTGGAGAATCTATAGATGCATTGTACAACTACAAGTTTACTGGAGTTTGGCAAGCAAATGAAACAGCGGAAGCAGCTTCGTTTGGACAAAAAGAAGGACAAGCAAAAGTAGAAGACTATAATAAAGATGGCAAAATAACAACTGCTGACCGACAAATTCTTGGCAACAATAATCCAGACTGGACAGGAAGCTTAACAACCAAACTAAAAGTAGGCAACTTCGACTTAGCCGCAACAGCAATCACAAGTCAAGGGGTATTAGCATTCAGTCCATTTCACAGAAATTTTACAGATGTAAATGATAGAGGACGTCAAAAATTAGATATTGATTGGTACGTACCTGCTAATGATGCTGGGTTACCAACTCAATACACAAATAGTTACCCACAAGCACAAAATCCCGGAACTTATTGGATAAATGATGGTGTAGGCTACTATAGAGATGCTTCCTTTGTAAAAGTTAAAAACATAGCTTTGGGATACACATTTACCCCTCAAGTAATAGAAAAATTAAAACTAAAATACCTCCGTTTGTATGTAAACGTTTTGAATCCGTTTGTATTCACTAAGTATGATGGATATGATCCTGAATGGGCAAGCGCCAGTTTTGGTGTAGGTCGAGTAGCTTCAATTACTTATCAAATGGGAATGAGTCTTAAATTTTAAAAATAATAAAAATGAAAAAAATTATAACCCTCTTATCAATAGGTCTGCTTTCCTTAACTTCATGCTCCGATTTTCTTGAAGAGGAAAACTTATCTAATCCCGAAACAGAAGCTGTATATACAACAGCCTCAGGTTTTGAATCGTTAATCAATGCCAATTATTCGCAATTAAGAGAAATCTACGGAAATGAACCTTGGCTATTTGTTGCGGGTACTGATTTGTATGCTCAAGGTAGAAATGTCGAACCACCTGGAGTAAGCCAATACACCCTTTTAACTCCTTCATCTCCTAACGTAGGTTACTTGTATAATGAATGTTATAAAGCTATACAAAGAGCTAACACAGCAATATATTATAGCGATAAAACAGAAAAAACTACTAGTTTGAATTCTAGAATTGGTGAAGTGAAATTTTTGAGAGCCAATGCTTATTTCTTATTAGTACAAACCTACGGAGGTGTAAGTATAATTAAAGATTACCTCTCAACCCCACAACTCTCTTTTGAGAGAAATACTGCTGAAGAAGTGTATGCCTTTATTATAAAAGAATTAGAAGAAAGTCTAAACTTTTTACCAACAGGAACCTATACAGGTAGAGCAACTAAAAGAGCCGCTCAAGATTTATTAGCAAAAGTATATTTGACTAGAGGTTATGAATCCTTTGGAAAAACTACCGATTTTACTACGGCAGCTACTTACGCTGATGCAGCAATCGCTGGGCAATTACTTACCATAAAATATACTGATTTATGGCTACCTACAAATGACCTCAATAAAGAAGTTTTGTTTTCTGTACAATTCGATGCTTCTTCGGTTAGTTTTAACCCCCAAACACTAGGAAACGCACAAGCCAGTTATTTCAGTTCTTACTTAGGCGGTTCTGAAGTAGCAGGTAAAGCTCCATACAGATCTTACAATTTATTACCAACAAATCACGCTATAAGTTTATTTGAAAAAGGAGACACTAGATGGGAAGGCACATTTATGTTTGAAACCTATACAAGATATTATGATTTTTATGACAAAACAGATAAGACTGGATTAGTTAAATCACATTACTATGTACCCAAGTGGGTTACCGCAACAGAATTAGCTGCTTATAAACTAGCAAATCCAAAAACAACCATTCATGCTTACGGAACTTATGGAGCTGCAGCAGGTTTGAATAGTGATTATCAAACAATTCCTGTACGCAAATTTGATGACCCAAAAGCCCCATTTGCAACAAGTGCAACATCTCCAAGAACTAGTACCCGTGATTTTATTGTTTCTCGTTTAGGAGACACCTATTTAATTGCTGCCGAAGCTTACTTCAAAAAAGGAGATTTGGCAACTGGTTTAGCCCGTTTAAATGAAGTTAGAAAAAGAGCTGGCGTAGCCAATGCCACTACTGGTGAATTTACTATTGATTACATTTTAGACGAAAGAGCAAGAGAAATGTTAGGAGAATATAATCGTTGGTTTGATTTAAAACGTACAGGCAAACTTATCGAAAGAGCCTCTTTATATAACTATTCCATTAAAGCAGAAAACTTTAACGGAACAGGTGGTGAAAAGAAAATTTTAAGACCGATACCTCAAGAAGCACTCGATTTAAATCAAAATAAAGCTTTTCCACAAAATCCAGCTTATCTATAATCGTATTTATAAAAGTAATTTGAATTAGTTATTTAGGAGTTTGATAAATTTTGTCAAACTCCTTTTTAAATTCATTCAATTGATTTTTAACATACTATCAATGAAATTTACCAAAAAGTAATCTATTGATGAAAATGAACTTTTTTATACTATCCGTTTTTCTTCCCTTCCTAGTAGGAGCCCAAACGCCTTTCCCAAAGGATACCTCCTACACGATCTCGAGTACGTATCAAAAAGAAATAAAGAAATTCCCTTTCATTAGCATTGCCAAAACTTTGCACAATGAAAATATAAAATCTGAAAAACAAATCGTTTATCAACAAACAGCCACTCGCAACCTTCATCTTGATACCTATTTATTCCAATCCAAAAAAAAGCTTCCCGCTGTTATTCTGTTACACGGAGGCGGATGGAAATCGGGAGATAAATCGCAGATGGAAACCCTAGCAACCGCAATTGCTGCAAAAGAATACAACTGTTTTGCTATTGAATATCGATTATCCCCAGAGGCAAAATATCCTGCTGGCTTCAACGATGTAAAAGAAGCTATCGCTTTCATTATCAAAAATGCCTCTCGTTTCAATAGTGACCCAAATAAAATAGCCATTTTGGGCTGCTCCTCAGGAGGGCAAATGGCTGCTTTACTTGGTACCACTTCTCCAAACGAAATACAAGCCATTGTTGATTTAGATGGCATTCTAGCTTTTCATCATCCAGAATCAGAAGAAGGAAAAATCGCTGCCGAATGGTTGGGAGGAACGTATGAAGAAAATCCCAAAAACTGGAGGGAAGCCTCGGCACTTACTCACACTAACAAAAACACACCTCCTATTCTTTTCGTGAATAGCCAATGGAATCGATTTCACGCTGGAAGAGATGATATGATTCATATTTTAAATCAATATGAAATTTACAGTGAGATAAAAACTTTCGAAAATTCGCCACATTCTTTCTGGTTTTTCAATCCTTGGTTCGAAAAAACCGTAACTTTTACAACCCAATTTCTAGACAAAATACTAAAAAAGTACAAATGAAAACACTACAGCTACTAGCTTGTTTAGCCCTAATGAGTCTCTGCCAAGCCAATGCCCAAACTTCAAATAAAAAAGCCAAAACCTACGCTGAAATTTCTGTGAAAGAAGGCGGAAAATGGGAAGGTCGAAAATACATTGGTGGTAGTTTCAAAAATGTTCAAAAATTGAAACTAGCGCCAGAACATACTGATCATTCGTTTGATATACGCTACGAAGGTCCAGGCTGGGAAAGCAACAAAATTGGCTACCGTTTGTACCTAGATTGGAGAAATGCCATTGACATTTTTGGAAAAAAAACAGAAGCTATCGTTTTGCCACAAGTGGGTCAGGATGGTTTTGACTCCTATCACGAAATGAGTGATTGGGGTGCAGACATCCTTAAAGCGGGGAAAGGAATTGGCATTGGCTCCATAGACCGCTACCTAAACAACGAAAGATTACATTTTTATGAAGTAGATTCTACCCTAGCGAAAGTGGAGAATAAATCCAAATCTTCTGGTGTAAAAATCAATTACTACGGTTGGAAAACAGCAGGAGAAAAAATTGATTTTACCTCTCAGCTAACAATTACTCCAAACCAACGCCATACGCAACATACCATCCAAGCCTCTAAAGCAATTAGTGGTATTTGCACAGGAATTGTAAAACAAAAAAACACAGAAGTCTTCAAAAAAGTGAGCCAAAACAAAAAATGGGCGTACCTCGCTACTTATGGTGCGCAGTCGTTAATTCCAGACCAACTTGGTATGGCCATTTTTTACGAAGTGAATACTATAGAAGCTGAAGTTAGTGCAGAATTCGACCATCTTTTAGTTTTTAAACCTTCAACACAAGCCGTAACCTTTTACTTTTTAGGAGCTTGGGAACAAGAAAAAGATGGAATTAAAAATAAAGAAGCTTTTGTAAAATACGTAGATGAAAAACTAAACGAACTCAACAAAAAAGGTAAAATTTAATAAAAATGACTAGTTATAAATGGATCTATTGTTGTTTAGCGTTATTGATTTTCGTCAATAACGAAACTTTGGCTCAAAACCAAAGCCCTGCAATTGATTCCAAAAAGACCAATATAATCCCTACTACTCTCAAATGGTCAGAACGAATGGCACTTTCGATAATGAAACGTTATCCCAAAATTTGGCAAATAGACAATAATGAAAAACCAAAATGGGATTATAAAATTGGGTTTGTTCTTAGTGCTTTTGAAAAGTTATACCAAAAAAATCACAATCAACGCTATCGAAACTATAGTAAAGAATATGTAGACACTTTTATTGATAGTTCGGGAGCTATAGCCAATTATGACTCAAAAGAATACAATATTGATTTAATTGAACCCGGAAAATTACTTTTCAATATTTATGATGAAACCAAGGATATTCGTTACCTAAAAGCCTTAACTCTTTTGAGAAACCAACTCAAAGAACAACCAAGAACGGCTAGCGGTGGTTTTTGGCACAAACAAATTTATCCCAATCAAATGTGGTTGGATGGTTTATATATGGCAACTCCGTTTTATACACGTTATACTGTAACTTATGAAAAAGGTAAAAACCTAAATGATATTGCGCTTCAATTCCAACTTGTGCAAACACATTTCACAGATCCAAAAACAGGTTTGCTTTATCATGCTTGGGATGAAAGCAAAGAAATAGCATGGTCAAATACTTTGACGGGAACTTCACCCACCGTTTGGTCAAGAGCCATTGGTTGGTATGCTATGGCATTGGTTGATGCATTAGATTATTTTCCAAAAAATCATCCCAAATATAAAGAGTTAGTTTCTTATTTGAATCAAATAATGAAAGTAGTCATCCAATATCAAGATCCCTCTGGTTTATGGTTCCAAGTAACAGACAAAGCCAAGGAAACGGGTAATTTTTTAGAAACATCGAGTACTTGCATGTTCATTTACACCATAGCAAAAGGAGTTAAAAAAGGCTATTTACCATCCAAATATAAAGTTAATGCAACTAAAGCCTTTGATGAAATCATTAAAAAATATTGCAAAGTGGATGATGATGGTGAGCTTCATTTGACTCAAATTTGCTCTAATTTTGGTCTTGGGGGAAATCCTTTTAGAGACGGTTCTTATCAATTTTATACAAAATCAAATAACAAAAACGATAGTTCTGCCGGCGTAGGAGCTTTTATGCTAGCCGCACTCGAACTAAGTAAATAAAATCATTATTCTAAATCATTTCCAATGAAAAAAAATATAAAAAGAAACAAATTCCTATACCTATTACAAGGGCTATTATTAGTTATTACTTGTAATAATCTGCAAGCTCAAGAAATCTCTAGCAAGCTAAAATGGTCAGAACGTATGGCCGAAACCGTAATGCTACAACACAAAGAGTCGTATATGATCGATCACGCGACTTCTCCAAAATGGGATTACGTTCACGGATTGGTGTTGACTGCAATGGAAGAATTGAATAAAAAACATCCCAACCCAAAATACACCCAATACATAAAATCGTATGTAGACAAACTCATCCAAAACGATGGAACTATTGATAGCTACAAATTCGATTCGTACAATATTGATATGGTAGTTGCCGGTAGATTATTATTTGATATTTATGCTAAAACCAAAGAGGAAAAGTATCTAAAAGCATTGCAAACGCTCAGAAAACAAATCGAGGAACAACCCAGAACAGCTAGTGGTGGATTTTGGCACAAAAAAATATACCCTAACCAAATGTGGTTGGACGGATTGTATATGGGAGAACCCTTTTATGTACAATACACGATGACCTTTGAAGAGGGAAAAAACATAGACGACATCGCTAAACAATTTGAACTCATTCAAAAAAATGATCGCGATCCTAAAACTGGACTGTTGTATCACGGTTGGGACGAAAGCAAACAAATGCCTTGGGCCAACAAAACGACTGGAACATCTCCAAATTTCTGGTCTCGCTCTTTGGGTTGGTACGCTATGGCCTTGGTTGATGTCTTAGATTATATGCCTAAAAGTCATCCGAAACACAAAGAATTAGTCAACTATTTGAACCAATTGGCTACCGCGTTAACTCCCTTTCAAGATGGCTCTGGACTTTGGTACCAAGTAACCGACAAAGGAGCAGTTGGTGGAAATTATTTAGAAGCTTCAGGAACGGCTATGTTTGCTTATGCTTTCGCGAAAGGAGCCAACAAAAGATACTTACCCAAAAAATATAAAAAAATAGCACAAAAAGCCTTTGATGGTATGACCCAACAATTGATTAAAATTGGTGCGAATGGCGAAGTGATTATCACTCAAGCCTGTGCTGTGGCTGGTCTTGGCGGAAATCCCTACCGTGATGGCTCATTTGAGTACTATGTCAACGAAAAGAAAAAAGACAACGACCCAAAAGCAACTGGGCCATTTATTCTTGCTGCCTTAGAATTAAACCGATAAACAATGAACCTCAAAATCCGTTTCTTATTGCTCATTTTCAGCGTTTGTGGTATAGGTACAGCACAAGAAAACAAAAACAGCTCCCCATCTCAAGTTTGGGTGGCCGATTTGGGCAATGGAAACTATCAAAATCCGATACTCCACAGTGATTATTCAGATCCTGATGTCATTAGGGTCAATGAGGATTATTATATGACGGCATCATCCTTTAACTGTATTCCAGGTTTGCCAATTCTGCATTCAAAGGATATGATTAATTGGAGCATTATAAATTACGCCCTTCAAAAACAACCGCCTTTTGAGGTTTATGACCAACCGCAACACGGCAATGGCGTTTGGGCGCCTTGTATTCGGTTTCACAATAATGAATTTTATATTTACTATCCAGATCCTGATTATGGCATTTATATGGTCAAAACCAAAGATCCAAAACAGGCTTGGTCTACTCCTATCTTAGTCAAAGAAGGAAAAGGATTAATTGATCCGAGTCCGCTTTGGGATGAAGATGGAAAAGTATATCTAACCTATGCTTTTGCTGGTAGTCGTGCGGGTATCAAAAGTATTTTGGCACTTTGCACACTCAATCCAGAAGGAACTTTGGCCAACAATGATGATGTCATTTTGTTTGACGGTCACTCAAACGATACTACTGTTGAAGGCCCAAAATTCTACAAACGCAACGGATACTATTACATCTTTGCTCCAGCAGGAGGTGTGGCTACGGGTTGGCAATTAGTATTAAGATCCAAAAATGCATTCGGACCTTATGAAAAAAAAGTAGTACTCGAACAAGGGAATTCAAAAATCAATGGGCCTCATCAAGGTGCGTGGGTACAAACACAAAAAGGAGAAGATTGGTTTTTCCATTTTCAGGATAAAGGAGCCTATGGAAGAATCGTGCATTTACAACCTATGATTTGGGAAAACGACTGGCCTGTCATAGGAACTGATACCAACGGAAACGGCATTGGTGAACCCGTGAGTATTTTCAAAAAACCAAATGTAGGTAAGACATTCCCAGTACAAACCCCCACAGAAAGTGACGAGTTCAGCAGACCAAAACTAGGATTACAATGGCAATGGCACGCCAATCCAAAAGTAAATTGGGGCTTCCCTTCTACTCTAGGCTATTTCACCTTGTTTTGCCAAACAAAGCCCAAAAACAGTACTAATTTATTCGATATTGGAAACTTGTTATTACAAAAAATTCCTGCCGAAAAAGCGACCATTACAACCAAAATCACCTTCAATGCAAGAGCCGACGAAGAACAAACAGGCTTAGTCATAATGGGATTGGATTATAGCTATCTCAAAATGAAAAAACTTGGCAACAACTATTGGTTATCTCAAGTGACTTGCCTCAGCGCAGACAAAAAAGGAATCGAAAAAGAAAGCCAAAACATCGCTCTACAAAGCAACACCTGCTACTTAAGAGTACAAATAGCCGCTGGTGGACAATGCCTATTTTATTACAGTGAAGACAACCAAAAATTCCAGCCAATCGGAACGGCTTTTAGTGCCAAAGAAGGAAAATGGATTGGCGCAAAAATTGGCTTTTTAGCCCTACGAAACGAAACGACCAACGATGCTGGAAATGTAGCCATCGATTGGTTTAGAGTAACAAAATAAAGCACAAAAAATGAAGAAAATAATTCTTGTTTTATGTATCTGCGTCGGGAGTTTGTCCTACGCGCAAGTCTTGAATAAAAGCTGGAAAGCCATTACCGAAATGAAAGAAGGCTCTTGGTTTAGTAGTCCAGAAGCCAAAGCCATTGCCGAGAATGTTTTGTTGTACCAACGCTCTATTGGCGGTTGGCCGAAAAACATACAAATGCAAAAAAGCCTAAGCGAAGCCGAGAAAAAAAAGCTACTCTCTGAAAAAGATAGTACAGATGAAATCACCATAGACAATGGTGCTACTTCGCAAGAAATGCTTTTTTTATCCAAAATGTATCGCCAAAATCCAGACGAACGCTATCAAAAAGCCTTTTTATTGGGTCTAGATTACTTACTCAAAGCACAATACACGAATGGTGGTTGGCCTCAGTTTTTCCCTAAGAAAAAAGGCTATTACACCCACATCACTTTCAATGATGATGCAATGGCGAATCTGCTTTTTATGTTCAAAGAACTGAAAGATAAAAGTGATTATTTTGCCATAAAACCTTCAGATGCTTTGGTCAATCAAATCAAAGTTGCCTTTGACAAAGGCATTGATTGCATCCTAAAAACACAATACAAACAAAACAATACCTTAACCGCTTGGTGCGCACAACACGACGAAGTGACTTTGCTTCCTGCAAAAGCCAGAGCCTACGAATTGCCTTCGTTGAGCGGAAAAGAATCGGCAAAAATTGTCTTGCTGCTGATGTCTATCAAGAACCCATCGCCAGAAATTATTCAAGCCGTAAAAAGTGCGGTAACTTGGTTTGAAACCACCAAAATAACCAACTTAAAAGAAGAGCGAATCCTGAATGAAGCCGGAAAAATCACCGATAAAAAAATGATTGCCACCGAAAATGCCGAGCCAATTTGGGCCCGCTTTATGGAGCTTGACACCAACGAACCTTTCTTTTGTGACCGAGATGGCATCAAGAAAAAAACAATAGAAGAAATTGGTTCCGAAAGACGAAACGGTTACGCTTGGTATACTAATGAACCCAAAGAAGTGCTAAAAAAATATCCCAATTGGTTAAAAAAAATCCAAACAGAGGAACCCAAAAAAAAAGACCAACAACCACTAACCAATGAAAATTATTTTGTGGTAGATGCTAACGGCTCTGGCAATTTTACCAAGATTCAAGACGCCATAAATGCGGCTCGTTCCTATCCCGACCAACGCATTGTAATCTATATCAAAAACGGAAAATACTACGAAAAAGTAAAAATCCACGCTTGGAATACCAAAATTTCCCTCCTTGGCGAAAGCAAAGAAAACACGATTATCACCTTTGACGACCACTTCAAAAAAATGAATATAGGGCGCAACAGCACCTTTCACACCTACACCGTTTTGGTCGAAGGAAACGATTTCATCGCTCAAAATTTAACCATCGAAAATAGTTCGGGTGAGGTCGGACAAGCGGTTGCACTGAATGTCAATGCCAATCGGGTAAAAATTGAAAACTGCAATCTCTTAGGCAATCAAGACACGCTCTACACCTCAGGCGAGGGAACCAAAAACTATTTCAAAAATTGCTACATCGAGGGCACCACCGATTTTATTTTTGGCGATGCCACGGTTTTGTTCGAAAACTGCACGCTGCACAGCAAAAAAGATTCCTATATCACGGCAGCTTCAACGCCTCAGGACAGCACTTTTGGCTACGTTTTCAAAAACTGCAAACTCACGGCAGATGCTAGTGTCAAAGAAGTATATTTAGGCAGACCTTGGCGCATCTATGCGAAAACCGTTTTCATCGATTGCACGATGGATGCCCATATTTTCCCGCAAGGATGGCATAATTGGTCAAAACCCGAAGCCGAAACAACCAGCTTTTATGCCGAATACAATTGTTCTGGCGTAGGCTTTCAACCGCAAAAAAGAGTCCCGTGGTCGCATCAACTCACCAAAAATGAAGTTAAAAAATACACCATAGATAACATTCTTAGTGACAAAATCAAAGATTGGTATGTAACTGCTAAGTAATTAATTTTTAGGAGCAGCAACAAGGGACGTTTCAGGAAACAAAGTCCCGCTATCCGTTCTACCCGAGCGATAGCGAACTGACGAAGTAATCTTTTGTGCCGAACACCGGCACAAAAGGATTTCCACTACTATCGGGGCTAAATTGTCCTCTTGGTTTCAGCTTTTAAAACAAAATAATAAATGCAACCAAAAATGAAAAAATACCTGTTATTCTTTGTCTGCATCAGCCTAAATGCTTGGGCACAAAACGCCCCTTTTCCCACAGAGAAAGTCAACGCTATCCTAAATCGTATCGTGCTACCCAACATTCCTCCATTCACCATAAAAATAACCGCGTTGGGAGCAAAAGGAGATTCGATAAGCAATGCAAAACCCGCTTTTGATAAAGCAATGGCGCTTTGTAAAAAGAAAAAAGGCGGAACAATCCTTGTCCCAAAAGGTATTTATACTTTACTAGGACCACTTCATTTTGTGAGCAATGTTCGCTTGCATTTAGAAGATGGTGCCAAAATCCGATTTGGTTCTAATCCAAAAGATTATCCGCTGGTGTTAACCAGCTGGGAAGGCACAATGCTATACAATTACAGTCCATTGATTTACGGAAATGGATTAGAAAACATCGCCATCACCGGAAACGGTACTATCGATGGAGAAGCCAAAAACACTTGGATAAAATGGAAACCACTCGAAAAGAAAGACCAGCTTTTGAGTAGAGAAATGAATCATCAAAATGTTCCCATCAAAGACCGAGTTTTTGGAGAAGGACATTACCTACGACCGCAACTCATTCAATTCATCGACTCCAAAAATATTCTTATCGAAAATGTTCAAATCGAAGATGCCCCGTTTTGGTGCATACATCTTCTCAAAAGCAAAAGCATTACGGTACGTGGTTTAAAATACAAAGCATTCAATAACAATAACGACGGCATCGACCCCGAATATGCTAGCGACGTCCTAATCGAAAACATTTCTTTTGATAATGCCGATGATAACATTGCTATAAAATCAGGAAGAGACCACGAAGGAAGAGCCAATAGCGCCACCCCAAGCCAAAACATTGTCATCCGAAATTGCAATTTTAAAGGCTTGCACGGAGTAGTGTTGGGCAGCGAGATGTCTGCTGGAATTCAAAACATTTTTGTAGAAAATTGCAAAACAATTGGCTACCTCAAAAGAGGCATTTACCTAAAAACCAATGCTGATCGTGGTGGCTATATCAAAGATGTGTTTGTAAACAATCTGCAACTCGACGAGGTTGAAGATGCTTTGCATATTACCTCCAATTATCACGGCGAAGGAAGTGGTTTTGCTTCAAGCATTAGCAACATCAATTTTTCGAATATCCTTTGTAACAAAGCCACACAAACCGGCATTGTGATTCAAGGTTATCCTGATTTAAAAATAAAAGATATTTTCTTTAATAACATTCATATCCAATGGGCCAAAAACGGCATTTCATCTCATAACGCTGAAAATGTTGTACTGAACGAAGTCACTATTGGAGAAAAAACTAATATACCAACCTCTGTAAAATAACATTAAAATGAAAAAATACTTCCTACTAATTGCCTGCATTACCCTAAGCGGTTGGGCACAAAAAACGACCATTTACACCATTGGCGATTCGACTATGGCCAACAAAGTAGCACCTGAACAAAACCCCGAAAGAGGATGGGGACAAATGCTACCCACTTTTTTTTCAGACAATGTGGTGATAGACAACCGCGCAGTTAATGGCCGAAGCACGCGTAGTTTTATTGATTTAAAATTATGGGATGCTGTGTACAATTCACTCAAAAAAGGAGATTATGTCTTTATACAATTTGGTCACAACGATGGCAAAGTAACCGACCCAACTCGTTATACCAATCCGCACACAAGCTATCGACACAATTTGATTCGTTTTGTAGAAGAAACCAGAAAAAAAGGAGCTACTCCTATCCTATTCTCTTCCATAACACGAAGAACCTTCAACGAACAAGGCGTTTTGATTGACTCTCACGGCGATTACACTCAAGAAATGAGATTAGTTGCACAAGAGTATAAAGTACCTTTTATCGATATGCAATACTATACAGAACTTTTGGAAGAAGCCTATGGAGTAGAAAAATCAAAAGAATTACATTTGCACTTTGCTCCAGGAGAAAATAGCTATATCCCAAAAGGAATCGATGACAACACCCATTTATCAGTAAAAGGAGCCACAGAAATTGCTAAAATTGCCGCACAACAAATCAAAGCACTTAACATTCGCTTGTCAAAAGAAGTGAAGTAATTTTCATCTCATAACGCTACAAAAAAAGCTTCCAATGGAAGCTTTTTTTGTTATTCTAAAGATAAAGTGACTTGACCGTCATCTTCTAATTGAATAGAAGCATCATCAATGGTATCTTCTATACTTTCTGTCGGCTCGGGTTGAACTTCTTCTGGCTCTTCATAAGGCAAAGGATCAAGCAAATTTACTTGTTTTAACTTATCCGCCGTCAATTGGTTTCCTAAAGCTTTAAAGCCTTTTACCGCAATAAAACTCTCGATGTCTACCACTTGATTTTCTTTTTGAATACCTTTCACTTTAGCAAAAATCAATTCGGCTACTGGACGATAATCGGTAGCGACAATTTCTAATTTTGAATTGGGATGATCGGTAATAAACGATTCTTCTTTATGCTCCACCTCCACTAAGAAACGCTTGATAAAATAACGTTCTTTTTCACCATCAAAATAGATGGCAGAAATTGGTTTCTTAGGATTCCATTTTTCTAGCACAATCATGTCTTCATCAAAATGAGTAGATAATTCTGGAATAATAACCTTGATTTTTCCGGATTGACAAATCACCAATACTTTGTCGCTTGGCCTAAATTCGCCCAACAACTCTCCTCTTCCATCCACATTCAATCGCTGTACGGTATCGTCAAACCAAACTTTTCTAGGTAATAAGGTAGAAATTCCTTTCTCTTTTAATTCTATTTTCTTGATTGGATATTTGGTCACCAAATTCCCTTTAGAAGCCCTTCCTTTGATGGCCAATTTGGCGAAGTCAATATCAAATTTGAGTTTTTTGATACTTCCAACTTGACGCAGGATGATATTGATTACCTCGGCTTCTCCGTTTGGATTACATGAAAAATAAAGCGTTTGTGATCCAGCCGTTTCATTCGTCAAATCATACGCTTTATCTCTAGTCACGCCCGAAACATTGAATCGTTTAATATAAGACGGTCCCGATTTTCCATCACGATAAATCATATTATAAATGGTTCGTTTATCGCCTTTGTCGAAAATAGCGACGTGAATAATATCTTTGCCCACAAATGTCTTAGCATCTACTTTGGTAATCATCATTTTACCGTCACGCAAAAACACAATCACGTCATCGATGTCGGAACAATCTACTACGTATTCGTCTTTTTTCAAGCTCGTTCCCACGAATCCTTCTTCGCGATTCACGTAAAGTTTGGTATTACGTAAAACTACTTTAGTCGCTTCGATATCATCAAAAATTCGGAGTTCGGTTTGGCGTTCACGTCCTTTACCATATTTTTCTTTAAGCTTGGCAAAATAAGCTATTGCAAAATCGATGATGTGATCCAAATGATGTTGCACTTCCTTCATTTCATCCTCTAGCCTTGCGATAAGATCATCAGCTTTATCCGAGTCAAAACGTGTGATACGAATCATTGGGATTTGCGTTAATTTTTGCAAATCATCATCGTTTATTTCTCTTACAAAGGATGCTTTGAAAGGCTCAAAACGATCATACATATATTGGTACAGCGTTTCTCTATCCGAGTACAATTTGAAGTCAATGTACATTTCTTCACGAATGAAAATCTTTTCTAGCGTAGCGAAATGCCATTTGTTTTTTAACTCTTCTAACTGAATTTCGAGTTCTTGACGCAATAAATCTACGGTACGGTCAGTCGAAATTTTCAACATATCCGAAACCCCAATAAAAAGTGGTTTATTGTCTTCGATCACACAACCTAAAGGTGCTACTGACGTTTCGCAACCTGTAAAAGCAAACAATGCATCGATGGTTTTGTCAGGAGAAACACCTGGAAAAAGATGGATTAAAATCTCCACCTCGGCAGCTGTGTTGTCCTCAATTTTCTTGATCTTGATTTTCCCTTTTTCGTTGGCTTTCAAAATACTATCAATCAAACTAGAGGTATTGGTCGAAAACGGAATTTGGGTAATCACCAAGGTATTTTTGTCCAATTGACTAATCTTGGCACGCACTCGAACACGTCCTCCACGCAGTCCGTCGTTGTAATTCGAAACGTCAGCAATTCCAGCCGTTTGAAAATCTGGATATAAAGTAAAAGGTTTTCCTTTCAGAATTTTTATTGAGGCGTCGATTAACTCATTGAAGTTATGAGGCAATACTTTGGTCGAAAGTCCCACCGCAATTCCCTCGGCGCCTTGTGCCAAAAGCAACGGAAATTTTACGGGAAGATTGTTCGGTTCTGCACGACGACCATCATAGGATACGCCCCAATCTGTAATTTTAGGCGAATACAATACCTCTAAAGCAAATTTGGACAATCGCGCCTCGATATAACGAGAAGCAGCAGCGCCATCGCCCGTTAAAATATTTCCCCAGTTTCCTTGACAGTCAATTAGTAATTCTTTTTGACCAATTTGTACCATAGCATCACCAATACTCTGATCCCCGTGAGGATGGTATTGCATGGTGTGTCCCACTACGTTTGCTACTTTGTTATAACGACCATCGTCTAATTCTTTTAACGAATGCATGATACGGCGTTGCACCGGCTTAAATCCGTCTTCGATGGCGGGTACCGCACGTTCTAAGATTACATACGAAGCATAATCCAAAAACCAATCTTTGTACATTCCGGTAACTTTGGTAATGGTATCGTGCTCGTCTGCATTATTTTCGTAAAAATGGTGCATCCCACTTGAAGTCGCTATATCATCAAACCCTTCTTGATCATTGGCATCAAAACTGGCGTCGTTGTTTTCGTCTTCGTTAGGAAGGATGTTATCTTCTTCTTCGTCTTTCATTTATATCTTTATAAATCTACTTAATCGTTATTTCAGTGCTAAAAAGCATACTTTTCTTTGCAAATATGTTCTTCTTTGGTTACCCAATTTCCGTTTTTGTCTTTCGTTTTTTTGGTTAGCATTCCACATTCTTTATGATCATTGCTTCTGATAATAAAAAATGTCCCACCAAAACCTAGGGCAAAAGCTAAAATAATGAGTACTAACGTTTTTTTATTCATTTCTAAAATATTACTCTTTCTCAATCACATCCAAATCTACCTTCAAGTTTTTGATGATAAACTCTTGTCGGTCTGGCGTATTTTTACCCATATAAAAGGACAATAATTGCTCGATTGAGGTGTTTTTATCCATCATAATAGGATCCAATCGGATGGTTTCTCCAATGAAATTTTTGAACTCATCTGGCGAAATTTCACCGAGTCCTTTAAATCGAGTGATTTCTGGTTTGGGTTTTAATTTTTCAATGGCGTCTTTTCGCTCTTCATCAGAATAGCAATAAATGGTTTCTTTCTTATTTCGAACCCTAAAAAGTGGCGTTTGCAAAATATACAAATGCCCTTCTTTGATTAATTCAGGGAAAAATTGCAAGAAAAAGGTAATCAACAACAAGCGAATGTGCATTCCATCGACATCGGCATCGGTGGCAATTACAATATTGTTGTAGCGCAAGTCACCCATATCTTCTTCGATATTCAAAGCCGCTTGCAACAAATTGAATTCTTCATTTTCATACACAATCTTCTTACTCATTCCGTAAGAATTCAAAGGCTTTCCACGCAAACTAAAAACCGCTTGCGTATTCACATCACGCGATTTGGTAATCGACCCCGAAGCCGAATCTCCCTCGGTGATAAACAACGTACTTTCTAAATAT
>CAUPCW010000018.1:0-42279 GCA_963509895.1 uncultured Flavobacterium sp. | reverse complement strand
GTTTAATCTGAATATCAACAAACTCAATCCAGCCGATCAAGGTGATCCGCAGTTTCAGAATTTGAGAAACGTTTTTACCCCAAACATTGGAGCAGGTATTTACTATCATTCAGACAAAGCTTATGTAGGATTATCGGTTCCAAATTTTATTCAAACCAATCGATATAATGATAATGAAGTAGCGATTTTTAAAGAAAAAATTAATTATTACTTAATTGGAGGTTATGTATTTGATTTATCAAATGACATCAAATTCAAACCTGCCTTTTTGACCAAATTAGTAGAAGGCTCTCCTTTGCAAGTTGATGTTTCGGCCAACTTTATGTTTGTAGAAAAAGTAGTAGTTGGAGTAGCATACCGTTGGAGTGCCGCTATGAGTGCCATGGTAGGATTTCAAGTTACCGATGGGATGTATATTGGTTATGGATACGATTTAGAAACCACCAATTTAGAGAATTACAATTCAGGATCGCACGAAGTTTTCTTGCGCTATGAAATTTTCAAAAACAGCGAAAAAATTACTACACCAAGATTTTTCTAACCATGAAATTAAAAGGAACCATTTCATTAGTCGTCACTTTATGTTTTCCGTTGCTTATATACAGTTCTATTTATCAAAATAAAACAAAAAATGAAATCGACTCAAGTAAAGTTGATCATTCAAAACTGTATGAAGTAACTGAAACTATAACTATGCCTTTTGGAAGTTCGAAAATTACCTATACCGTAAGTAATAAAAATCTGATAAACACAAATGATTTAGGCCCCAATAACACTAGAGTTATAAAAGAAAAAACAGCAAATAAAACAGCAGCAATTGATAATAATTTAAATCCTTCAAGTAATAATATAAATGAGGATACTAGCATGGTTATAAGCAGTAAAAAAAGCAGTAAAACCATCGCCATAGATCCACTTGAAACCTATGAAAGAATGATCGATAAGGGAATAAAATCTATTGATATCTATAAAAAATTAGGGGATTCCTATTTTTATAAAAATGATTATATGAAAGCTTCTAAATACTATGAAGCACTTTTTAAGATGACGAATGACTTAATCCCTGAGTATTATTTTAGGTATTCACATGCATTAATGAACATTGGTCAAGCAGAAAAATCTGCTGATTTAGAGGAAAAATATAAAACACTAACAGCTAAGCAATAATATAATATCAAATTACAAGATTTAAAAAAATTAGATCATGAAAAAACAGTTACTTCTTTGTCTTGCTATGACTTCCTTATTATGGAGTCCTAGTTTTGCTCAAAAAACCAAGATAGCTTCTGCGGATAAAAAATACAACAGTTACGCCTATGTAGATGCGATACAAACCTATGAACGATTAGCAGCCAAGGGCTATCAATCGGTAGAAATGTACGAAAAATTAGGTAATGCCTATTACTTTAATTCTGATTTTGAAAAGGCCGCACAGTGGTATGAACAATTGTACCAACTCTCTCCGGAGTTAGAATCTGAATACTATTACCGCTATGCTCAATCGCTAAAAGCTATTGGAAAAGAAAAAGAAGCTGAGGCGATTTTAAATAAATTTGAAGGGAAATCAGATCAAGATAGCCGCGGCAAACGTTTGAAAAAAAATACTAATTATTTAAGTGAAATCAAGGCTAATGTAGGTCGTTACTCCATTGAAAATGCAGGAATCAACTCTAAATATTCAGATTATGGAAGCACTGTTGTAGATAATAAACTAGTTTTTGCTTCAGCAAGAGATACGGGAGGCGTAAGTCAGAGAATCCATACTTGGACAGGCGAACATTTTACCAATTTATATGCCGCTACTGTAGATAGTGAATTCACACCAAGCACTCCAACGCGCTATGATGCTACTGTTAACTCTAGATTTCATGAAGCAACACCAGTGTTTACCAAAGACGGAACCACCATGTATTTTACACGAAATAATTTTTTAAATGGTAAAAAAGGAAAAGATACCCACAAAGTTACCCTTCTCAAAATTTATAAAGCCACTTTGGTTAATAACAGATGGACCTCTGTGACCGAATTGCCATTCAACAGCGATAACTACAGTACAGCACATCCAGCATTGAGTCCTGATGAGCAAACTTTATATTTTGCCTCTGATAGACCAGAAACAATTGGACAATCTGATTTGTTTAAAGTCAGCATCAATGCAGATGGAACTTATGGAACTCCCCTTAATTTAGGGAAGGAAATCAATACTGAAGGAAGAGAGACGTTTCCTTTTGTAACCAAAGACAATCAATTGTATTTTGCTTCAGATGGTCATCCTGGTCTAGGAGGGTTGGATATTTTTACCGCCAAAATCAATAATGATGGCAGCATTGAAGTTCCAGAAAATGACGGAGCAGAAGTAAACTCACCGAAAGACGATTTTGGCTATTATAGAGATAGTGCAAACAACAAAGGTTTTTTTACCTCCAACCGTGATGGCGGAATAGGTTCTGATGACATTTATAAATTTAGTTTTAAACCTAGTTGCAAACAAAGTCTAAAAGGCACGATCACGGATAACAAAACAGGAGCATTATTAGCAGGAACTACCGTTACTTTGATAGATGGCCAATACAAAACAGTTGGAGAAACCACCACCGATGCTTTTGGAAAGTATACCTTTGAAGTAAAATGTACAAAAAATTACAGCGTGAGAGCTGCCAAAAAAGACTACATACCTAAAGAAGTCAAAATCAATATCCCAACAACTACAGGTGAAACAAAACTTGATATTCAATTGAATAGTAGTATTTGTCAAGTAACAATAGGCGATGATTTAGGAAAATGCTTTGGAATTAAAATGATTTATTTTGATTTAGATAAATCTAATATTCGTAAAGAAGCAGCTTTTGACTTGGCAAAAATTTTAGATGTTTTACTCCAAAATCCTACAATGAAAATCGACATTCGCTCACATACCGATTGTAGACAAACGGCAAAATACAATCTTGCTTTGTCAGAACGAAGAGCAAAATCTACCAGAGAGTGGCTAATTTCTAAAGGTATTGATAGATCAAGACTCACCGGAAAAGGCTATGGAGAATCTCAACTCATCAACGATTGCGGATGTGAACCAACCAATAAGTCTAACTGCACCGAGGAGCAACATCAATTGAATCGAAGAAGTGAATTTATTATAACGGCACTTTAATTATTTTTTCAAAACGAAAAGAGGCTACTTACAGTAGCCTTTTTTTATATAGATGTAGATACTAAAACTAAATTCTTGCAAAAATATTTACATAATATTTTTTTCCTGTTGCAGGATCTTCTCTTATAGAAATTCCAAAATGTGTAAAATTTCCAACAATATTTTCTTTATGACTAGAGCTTTTTAACCAAGCATCGAAAGCACCTGATGGAGTCGCATAATTGTAGGCAATATTTTCAGAAACATTTCTTGCACCCAATACTTTAATTATCTCATTTGATCTTGAAACAAAATCATTGTGATTCACAACGTTGTTTGCAATCATGTAATTTACGTGTTCTTGAGATTTTACAGAAATAAAATTTATTTTTTCTAAAGTATTTAAACCTAAAGATTTTCTATAATCGTTGATTAAACTTAAGGTTTCTAATTCGGTTGAATTGTAAGTGTAGGCAACTGTAGAGTCGGTATTTGTTTTGGCTTCAGAAAGGGTGCTTTCATCTGATTCACCTGAACAAGAACTAAATAAAAAAGTACTAAAAAAAGCTAAGGCTAATAATTTATAAATTGCTTTCATAACATTGGCAGTTTAAGTTTAAAGTAGATTTGGGGAAACTTCTTTAATTATGTTTTAAAACTTTTTTTTATTAATTAGTTATAAATCTAATAAAAAAATCGTTTAAATGCCAAATTTTATCGATGAACTACATCATTGAGCTTTATTTATAATTTTTTTCTTATGTTAAGGAGACAACCTATTGATATTCCACGAAAGATCATCTTGAAGTAAATATTGAATTCTATCGTGTAAACGGTTAGGTCTACCTTGCCAAAATTCAACTTCAAATGGAACAACTAAATACCCCCCCCAAAAATTGGGTCTTGAAATTTCTTTTCCTTCATATTTTTGGGATACTTCTTTTAAATTATTTTCTAAAAAAGCTCTAGATGGAATGATTTCACTTTGATTGGAAACAATAGCACCTAATTTACTCCCATCGGGTCTTGAATCAAAGTAACCATCCGAAACAATATCGCTCGTCTTTTGAGCCCTCCCTTTTATTATTACTTGGCGTTCCATAGATGGCCAAAAAAAAGACAAACAAATATTTGGGTTTGCCGCTATTGCTCTTCCTTTTTGTGAATTATAATTGGTATAAAAAATAAATCCTTCTTCATTAAATTTTTTCAACAATACAACTCTAGATTTTGGAAATCCATCTAATCCAATTGTGGATACAGTCATTGCATTGACTTCGTCTACTCCGCCAAAATCTTCCACCTCATGAAACCAACGGTTGAATAAATTAATAGGATCTTCTGGAATAGTAGATTCTAATAATTCACTTTTATCATAGGACTTTCTGTAATTACCTAAATCTTTCATTTTATTTTAATTTTAAATGATTGGAACAAATTTAAAAAACAATTATGTGTTGTTTGAGATACAGATCAATACTAAATTTCGAAGGTTTTGCCGTCATCGGACAATAATACATTGGAGAATACGGATAAAGCTTCGTCCTTAAATAAAGCAATATTTTCATATCTAGTAGAGTAATGACCTAAAAGCAAAGACTTTACATTAGATTTACAAGCGATAATCGCAGCTTGAGTGGCCGTTGAATGCATTGTTTTTTTTGCTAATTGCGATTCACTTTCTAAAAAAGTTGCTTCATGATAAAGCAAATCGACTTCTTTAACGATTGGAATTATTGCTTCAGAATAAGCTGTATCAGAACAAAAAGCATAAGATTTTATAGGCTCTCCTGGAAAAGTTAGTTGGTCATTTTGGATTACTTGTCCATTCTCTAACGTAATACTTCCACCCTTTTTAATCTTTTTATAATAACAAACATCAATAGCAAATTCTTGAATAGCATCAATATTTAGCTTTCTATCTCCTTCCTTTTCTTTGAATAAAAAACCATTAGTATATACTCTATGTTTTAATGGAATAGTGTGAACCGAAACTTTTTCATCTTCAAAAATCAATTCGCTTTCTTTGGAATCTAACTCATGAAAATGTACTTCATAATTGGTCCACGAATGTGAGAGCTTTAGTTGTAATTGAATAATTTCTTTCAAGCCTTTGGGACCATAAATATGTAAATCAGTCACTCTTGACAAAAGGGAGAAAGAAGAAATTAAACCAATAAGACCATAAAAATGATCTCCGTGTAAATGAGAAATAAAAATATGACTGATTTTGGTAAACTTAACTTTGTTTTTACGCAATTGCACTTGAGTTCCTTCGCCACAATCAATTAAAAAATACCTGTTTTTAATTTCCAGCAATTGAGCCGTTGGATTTGTAAAAGTTCGAGGAGTTGCAGCATAACAGCCAAGTACGGTTAATTTCAAAGTAATGAGTGTTGATAGTAAATGAACAGCTATTTAAGATAATCTTGGAAATAAAAAGTTTGTTCTAAAAACCTAAATCTCTTTCTATTTCCTCCATTTCAATAATATCATGCGCTTCTAACAAAGAAGGCACAACAATAATTGCTTTTGGTACAGCATTAAAATCAATAGCATCAGCAACAATGACCAAAGATTTCTTTTCTTTTTTGTGGCTTTTGGCTAAAGGCAAAAACAATTTAATAGATTCTAAATCGATTGATTTATCATTTGAAACATCTAATATCAAATTAAAACCCTTGAAACTAGCATATTGTTTGGTCACTTTTTCTATAAAAGTAGCCACAACGCCTTCCGTTTCTTTTATGGTTATCGTATGTCCTTTGGTGTCTACTTTCATTTTATTGAATTTTTGAAGCTAATAAATAGATTACAGCCATTCTAATAGCTACTCCATTTTCTACCTGATTCAAGATTACTGATTGTTGAGAATCTGCTACATCAGAAGTAATTTCCACACCACGATTTATAGGTCCTGGGTGCATAATTACAATCTCCTTACTTAGTGAATCTAACAAGTTTTTGTCTACTCCGTATTGTTGCGCATATTCTCGTGTAGATGGAAAAAAGTTAACATCCATACGTTCGTTTTGAACCCTCAACATATTTGCTACATCACACCATTCCAATGCTTTACGCAAATCTGACTCAACTGTTACTCCAAGAGACTCAATATATCTAGGAATCAAGGTTTTTGGACCACAAACTTTAACTTCGGCCCCTTGCATTTGCAAAGCATAGATATTGGACAACGCTACTCTTGAATGCAAAATATCTCCAACAATAACCACTTTCTTCCCTCCTACATCTCCTAATTTCTCTCTGATCGAATAACTATCCAAAAGAGCCTGTGTAGGATGTTCATGTGCACCATCTCCAGCATTTACGATACTAGCTTTTACATTTTTTGATAAAAAATAGGCGGCTCCAGGATTAGCATGACGCATGACAACCATATCAACTTTCATTGATAAAATGTTATTAACGGTATCAATTAAGGTCTCCCCTTTTTTAACAGAAGATTGAGCGGCAGAAAAACTAATTACATCTGCAGATAAACGTTTTTGAGCCAATTCAAACGAAAGTTTGGTTCTAGTACTGTTTTCAAAAAAAATATTGGCTATGGTAATGTCTCGTAAAGAAGGTACTTTTTTAATGGGTCTATTGATAACTTCTTTAAAATGATCAGCTGTTTCAAAAATAAGGTCAATATCGCTTTTGGTGATATATTTAATTCCTAATAAATGATTTACGCTTAACTCGCTCATTTTTATACTTATTGATTATTATTGATTAAAAAAACACCATCTTCTCCACCTTGCTCGGCCCAAGTAACTTTTACTTTTTCGTCATTAATCGCATCGACTTGACGTCCGCGATAATCAGGCTGAATGGGTAAATCACGACTAAATCTTCTATCGATTAAGGTTAAAAGTTCAATACCAGACGGTCTTCCAAAGGACTGAATTGCAGTCAATGCTGCTCTAATACTTCTTCCTGTGTACAAAACATCATCTACAAAAATCACTTTTTTATTTTCGACCAAAAAATCGATTTTAGTAATATTAGCTTCTAATGGTTTATCGGTTCTTCTAAAATCATCTCTGAAAAATGTAATATCTAAGAATCCTATTTTTATATTCGGAACTTGGTAATCGTTTTCTAAAATACTCTTTAAACGTTTGGCTAAAAAAGTCCCTCTGGGTTGAATTCCAATTAGAATGGTTTCTGAAAAATCAAGATGTTTTTCGATTAATTGACAGGCCAAACGATTTAGGATGATATTGACTTCTTTGGAAGTGAGCAATACTTTTTGATTCATGGCATAGTTTTGTTTGGTGTACAAATATACAAATTTCGCTTTAGCAATAAATAGGAATAGTTATAAATGTAAAACACTAAAACTATCATTTAAAACCACAAAATAAAACATAAAAAAACCTTTCGAAAAGAAAGGTTTTTTAGCTGTGTATTATTTAGCATACATTTTGATTCGTAGCTCTTGAATTTTTTCATCGTCTAAGTACTCGTCAAAGGTCATGTAACGGTCAATAGCTCCATTTGGTGTAAGTTCCACTACTCTATTCCCAACAGTTTGAGCAAATTCATGGTCATGAGTGGTAAAAATAACAGAACCTTTATAGTTTTTCAACGAATTATTGAACGCCGTAATTGACTCCAAGTCTAAGTGATTTGTAGGCTCATCTAGCATTAAAATATTGGCGCGTTCCATCATCATTCTTGACAACATACAACGCACTTTTTCTCCTCCAGATAATACTCTACTAGTTTTTAAAGCTTCTTCTCCAGAAAAAATCATTTTACCAAGAAAACCTCTGATAAATACTTCATCACGCTCTTCTTCAGTTTTCGCATATTGACGCAACCAGTCTACAAGCGTATAATCATTTTCAAAAAAGGAATGATTATCTCCCGGTAAATAAGCCTGATTGGTAGTAACTCCCCAATCAAATTTTCCTGAATCTGCAACTTGATTGCCATTCAAAATTTCATAAAATGCCGTTGTGGCGCGAGAATCTTTTGAAAAAAGCACAATTTTATCACCTTTGGCCATATTCAAATCTACACCTTTGAACAAAAGCTCTCCCTCTACTGAAGCGCTCAAATCTTGTACATTCAAAATCTGATCACCAGCTTCACGATCTTGATCAAAAATAATAGCAGGATAACGACGGCTAGAAGGCTTGATTTCAGAAATATTTAATTTAGAAATCATTTTTTTACGAGAAGTCGCTTGTTTAGATTTCGCTACGTTGGCACTAAAACGACGGATAAACTCTTCCAATTCTTGTTTCTTCTCCTCGGCTTTTTTGTTCTGCTGTGCACGTTGTTTAGCCGCTAATTGGCTAGATTCATACCAAAACGTATAATTTCCTGAATAATGGTTGATTTTACTAAAATCAATATCAGAAATATGAGTACAAACTGCGTCTAAAAAGTGTCTGTCGTGAGAAACTACAATCACTGTATTTTCATAATTAGCCAAGAAATTTTCTAACCAAGCGATGGTTTCAAAATCCAAGTCGTTGGTAGGCTCATCCATAATCAACAAGTCAGGATTTCCGAATAAAGCTTGTGCCAAAAGGACACGTACTTTCATTTTCCCTTCCAAGTCGGCCATCAAAGTATAATGATTATCTTCTGTAATACCAAGATTAGATAACATGGCAGCTGCATCAGAATCGGCATTCCAACCGTTCATTTCTTCAAATTGGACTTGCAATTCTCCAATTCTGTCAGCGTTTTTATCATTATAATCTAGGTATAGCTCGTCCATTTCTTTTTTGACTGCATACAACACTTTATTTCCCATCATCACTGTTTCGAGAACCGTTTGTTCATCAAACATGTTGTGATTTTGGTTTAGCACTGACATTCTTTTCCCTGGTTCTAAATGAATATGCCCAGAAGTAGGATCCATCTCACCAGAAATTATTTTTAAAAAGGTAGATTTCCCAGCACCATTGGCTCCGATTACTCCATAAACATTACCATGAGTAAAAGTGGTGTTTACTTCATCGAATAAAATTCTTTTGCCAAATTGAACTGATAAATTATTAACTGTTAACATGAATTCCTATATTTTAAAAATTTTTGCAAAAGTACAAAATTAGCTTAGTTTAATTTCATTTTATCTTTTTATGTTCTCAAAAAAAAAGAGGACATCATACAGACACCCTCTTTCTAAATTAATTTCTAATAAAAACAATAACCAAATTGAAAAAGAAATTAACACCAACTCAAAAATTAATAGAAACTAAATAAACCAAACTTAATCAAACTAAACACTATTAATAATTGAACTAAAAAATTATAATTCTACCATTTTTTTTAATCCTAAATAAACAGCCAATTCAACATCTGCGTGCGCTTTGGAGTTGCATTTTTCTAATAACTCTTTCGCTGTGCCAGCATTATAATTGGAATTCTTTTGCTGCTTATAAAGCAATTGCTCTGACAAATCATGCAACGCTTTAGACAAAGGTAAAAGAGGTTGTACCAATGGCGCATTTTGACTTAATACCTCTAAATCTTTATGATTTTGTAACCATTTATTTAAAAATAAAGTAATCTCTTTCTCAGATGACACTTCTTTACTTTTCACATATTCTTCAACCAATGCATTAAAAACCAATGCATCTTCTGCATCTGGAGTACAAGCATCAGCAAATAAGGTAAACGGAGAATACATTTGATATTCTGTTCCTCCCGCATTACGAGAATAAATTTTTAAAGGCTCACAAACTGCAGAAAAAGTTTGCAAAGCAGTTGTATTTTGGTTGTTACTGATATTTCTCAACAATACTTCTTTATTTCTGATATGCGTAATTCCTACTTCTTCCAATCGAAAAGAAATGACTTTCAATCTTTTTCGCATACTTGCCAAATCCGTTACATTAGCATCAGACCAAAGTCTTTCTGCAATAGCAGCAGTTCTTGGCCAAAGTCTAGAATCAATAGTCTCGGGAGTAACCAATTCGCTCCACATGGTAGCTTCGCCTCCCAAAATTCTAGCTTTTTCTTCTGATGAAAGTGAAGCATTTTTAGGCATTGGATCATTCAAATAGTGACTTTCAACACCTTGAACCAAATCCACATAAAAACCATTGGACAAAACTGTTTTATAACCATTTGTTGCCGCGGTTATCAATGAACTGCCAGCGGCTACACCTTCATTTGGTCCCTTCCAAGAATGAATAATGGCTTCTTTGGACATGTTTTTGGTCATTATTTCCTCCCACCCCATCAATTCTTTTTGATGCTTTTTTAACATCGGAATTAACTGCATGGTAAAATAAGTCTGCAATTCATGATTGTTGGCTAACTTGTTTTTCTTCTTGAATTCCTGAATCTTAGGATTAGCATCCCAATCTTTACCTTCGTTTTCATCACCTCCAATATGGAAATATTTTCCAGGAAACAATGGACAAACTTCATCAAAAATTTCACCTAGCAACTGATACGTTCTTGGATTAGAAGGATCTAATGTAGGTGTAAAAATACCTGCATTTCTCTCTAACGAATACGTTACTAAACCTGATGCTTTCTGCGTAGTTTCAGAAGATCCTTTATTTATCGTCACAACTTTACTTCCTATTTCTGGAAAGGCAGTTAAAATTGCAGAAGCATGACCAGGTACATCAATTTCAGGTACCACAAGAATTCCTCTATCAGCAGCATATTTTACAATACCTTTAATTTCTTCTCGAGTGTAAAAAAGGCCATCAGAAGCTTTATCTGTAAGCACTTTATGCTTTTTCATTTCTATTCTCCAACCTTGATCATCTACCAAATGCCAATGAAAAACATTCATTTTCATAGCAGCCATAGCGTCTAAGTTTCTTTTAATCACATCAACAGGTTGAAAATGTCTTGCAGCATCAATCATTAGTCCACGCCAAGTAAAACGTGGCATATCTGTTATGGTTACGTTAGGAAAATAGAAAGAAGTAGCATTATTTTGAAGCAATTGCAAAAGTGTTTCCAATCCATGCATCGCACCTAAATCTGAGGAAGCATTGATTGAAATTGTTTTCGATTGTATCGTCAATTGATAACTTTCATCTTCATACAAGCCAATTTTTCCAGCTTTTATGCAATTAATTTGCAACTGTGCATCAGGAAATTCATTGGTTGAAGTCACAAAACCTTGCTTAAAAAATAACCCCGTTCTACCATCCAATCGTCTTAAAAAATTAGAAGTAGCTACAAAAATTCTCGAATTAGGTTGCCCAGTAACGTTTACTTTAAAAGATGAATTTAAAGCAAAATTTCCTGACTTGAATTCAATTTTTTGTGGCCAAGGCATTAAATTTAGTGACTCTTTGCTAACTTGAGCTGTCGTAGCTAATGTTACAAAAAACAGTATAAAAAGGTATTTCATAAGTGGTTTTGGTATATAAAATCTTCCATCAGGTGGTTAATCCTTATGTTGAGAAGAACCATTCGGCCGAGTAAACAACCGAATGGATTTCTAATTCTTAATAATCAAATCGTTTGAAGGCTTCGATAGCTTCATATTCAGCTAAGCCTAACTCGTCATATAATTTGGCGGTATTTTTATTGCGATCTTCGGCACGTACCCAAAATTCTCTCGAGTCGTTTCCTTGGAACATTACGCGATCTTTTTGAGATTGGTGGAATAAAATCGCTTGTCGTTTCAACAATACTTCGTCTGGACTTAAAGGAACAGCCATATCAATTTCGTGTAAATCCCATTCGTGCCAAGCTCCTCTGTATAGCCACAACCAACAATCTTTCATGTATGGTTTTCCTTTTAATTGCTTTAAAGCGGCAAAAATGGCATTCAAACATACTTCGTGAGTTCCGTGTGGATCGGCTAAATCTCCTGCTGCAAAAACTTGATGCGGTTTAATTTTAGCGATAATATCCGCTACAATTTCAACATCTGCTGTTCCAATTGGGTTTTTCTTTACCTGACCGGTTTCGTAAAAAGGCAAATCCAAGAAGTGAACATTTTCATCTTTTAAACCAATGTAACGCACTGCTGCATACGATTCTCTTCTTCTAATTAGACCTTTTAATTTTCTAACTTCTAAAGAATCGATTTGATTGTCGTTCTTGTTTTTTAAGAAATCAATTACGGCTTGGAAGTTAATTTTACTACTATCTTCACCCACAAAATCATTACATACTTCTGCAAATTTTAATGCTTCATCATCAGTTACAGCAATATTTCCTGAAGTTTGGTACACTACATGAACATCATGTCCTTGCTTGATTAATTTAGCAAAAGTACCTCCCATTGAAATCACATCATCATCTGGGTGAGGGCTAAATAAAATCACTCTCTTTTTAGCTGGATTAGCTCTCTCTGGTCGGTGTGCATCATCAGCATTAGGTTTTCCTCCAGGCCAACCTGTAATGGTATGCTGCAACACATTAAACATGTTAATATTCAAATCATAAGCTGATCCTTCTTGAGCTAACAAGTCTGACATTCCATTATTATTGTAATCTCTATCGGTAAGTTTTAATATGGACTGATTTGTTTTTTGACACAACCAAACAATTGCCTTACTTTTTAATTCTTGGTTCCAAATGCACTCATTAACTAACCATGGTGTTTCAAAACGAGTTAGAGACGAAGCCGCTGATTGATCCAAAACAAATGTAGCATTGGGATGATTTTGCAAAAAAGTAGCGGGTACTTCAGAACTAATTTCACCTTGAATGGTTCTTTTGATGATATCAGCTTTATTTTGTCCCCAAGCCATCAAAATGATTCGTTTAGAACGCATAATGGTAGAAACTCCCATAGTAATGGCGCGTTTGGGCACATTATTAATTCCATTAAAATCAGAAGAAGCATCTACTCTAGTAATATGATCCAAAGTAATGATTCGAGTACCTGAATTGATGTGTGAACCCGGCTCATTAAAACCTACGTGACCTGTTCTACCAATTCCTAACAATTGAAAATCAAGTCCGCCTGCTTTTTTAATGTTCATTTCATAATCAATACAGTACTGATTCAATTCTTCAATTGCTACAGTTCCATCAGGAATGTTTACATTATCAGGGTGAATGTCTATATGATTAAATAAATGCTGATGCATAAAATAGTGATAGCTCTGCTTGCTTTCTTTATTCATTGGATAATATTCATCCAAGTTAAAAGTAATTACATTTTTAAAGCTTAAGCCTTCTTCTTTATGCATACGAACCAATTCTTCATATACTTTTATGGGAGAAGAACCAGTAGCGAGTCCTAAAACACAATTTTTATTTTCTTCTTGTTTGGATCGAATTAGAGCAGCAATTTCTTCAGCAACAATTTTTGAAGCTTCAACAGAATTTTTAAAAATTTCGTTATGAATTTTTTCAAATCGAGTTTCTTCAAATTTCCCCGCACTCTTGTAACTAATATCCGGTTTTATGTCTAAAGTGTTTTTCATTGTATGTAATTTTAAATTCTAAAAGTTTCTTTGGTTTTCTTGCTAAATACTATGTTTTATTTCTAAAACAATATTGAGAATATATTATGTTTAAATTACTGATATATTTCGATTTACACCTTAAAAACATCAATATAATTTTAAATATACCTCAAATGTAGGCCTATTATTTGTGGCAAAAAAATAAAAAAAACAAACGGTTTGAGTTTATATACCAACGACATTATTTAGTCAATAAAGCGTTATTTGGTCTATAAATTTAGTTAGTAGTCCCTAGTCATTAGTCCTTAGCACAAGGCCAAGACTAAGAACTAAGGACTAAGAACTATTGACTATGTACTAGAAACTAAAAGTTAGCTCCAGTTGTATCCCACCACAATCTTGTTCCACCAGTATCAGGCCCACCTAATTTGGCTAAACCTGTAGCAACACCACCAGCGTTACCATCTTTTTCAGATTGAACGAAATTAACTCTGCGAACACCCAATGCAGAAGATATTTTTCCACCACTAGTGTTTTTAAGTACTGGAAGTAGCTTAGGGTAACCTGTTCTTCTGTATTCAGACCAAGCTTCTTGACCTTCTGGGAAACCAGCAATCCATTTTTGAGTAATGATTTTTTGCAATTTCACTTCATTAGTTGCAGCAGCATCCCAAGCTACAGTTACAGTATTCAAAGCAGTTCCATTATTAATAGGGAAATTTGGATCTACATAATCTTTAGCCGTTTTTGCATTGTCGGAAATATAAGAAGCTACACCAGATACACCATGTTGCGCAAATGAATTAGTGATTCCCAATTCATATAAACTTTGAGCTGTTCCTCCCATGTTCCATCCTCTTAATGCTCCTTCAGCTCTTAACAAATACACTTCGGCAGCTGTCATTAATACAATTTCTTTAGAATTAACAATTGGTCCAATCTCTGAAAAATCAACATGATCTGCTTTTGCAGCAATTTCAATTCCAGTTCTGACACCTTTAAATTGTCCAGGAAACTGTTTAGATGTTTTAAAGTAAACAGAAAGTCTAGGATCTTCATAACCACCCATAATTGACTCCATATCTGCTGACATTCTGATATCACCCCAAGCAGCACTAATAGTAGCGATTGGGTTGTTGAAATTTGGAGAAACAATTTTAAATAAATCATCATTTGTAGTCATCACTCCGAATATTTGAGCTATCGCTTTTTCAGCTTCAGCCTTAGCTAAAGTTGGATTTTTCTTTACAATACGCATGGCTAAGCGCAAACGCAATGAGTTAGCAAATTTCACCCATTTTTTGTAATCTCCTTTGTATCCAGATAAATCTGTAGTTGTAAAAGTTGAAACCTCAGCTGCATCAACTCTTTTCGTCAAATCAGTAACTGCAAAATCCAATTCTTTAAACATCAAATTGTATACTTCTTCTTGAGAATCATATTCAATTGTTTTGTCTGTAGTACCAAATTTAGAATACACAATTGGACCGTAAGTATCCGTAACTCTGTGCATTCCTTCTACTTTCAAAATCAAAGCTAAAGCATAAAATTGATCATATTTTCCTTTGGCTTTTTGTTCTACTGAGTAAGCATTGTACATTACATCACCGTATGCAGCTCCCCAAGCAAAACCATTCCAACCATCTACTAAGTCATAAGTAGTATTGTTTGTTCCTCCTCTAAAAGCAGTTCCAGTTGCCATATAACCAGACCAAATATCACCTTGAAGTCCTTGCTGAACTTGGTATTTCCATTCTGGCGTCAAGACAATAATATTGTTAAACATAGGAGCAAAAGCACCTTTGATATTATTAAAATCTTGTTCGTATTGTGCTTCAGTAATACCCGTTGGATTGGTATTAATATCCTCAAAATTGTTTGTGCAACTTACTGCTGCGAGTAAGGAAACACAAATAGCTGTTTTTTTAATTGTATTTAGTTTCATGTTTTTTTTATTAGAAAGTTACGTTTAAGTTAAGACCGATACTTCTTGTAGATGGCATTCCATAAACATCTATCCCTTGTAAACCTTCACCTGTACTTAATGAAATGTTTGGATCAAAAGGAGCATCTTTGTAGATAAATCCTAAGTTTCTAGCAATTAAAGACAAGCTTGCAGATTGTAAAAATGGTAACTTTTTAGTATTGAATGTATATCCAATAGAAACCTCTCTTAAACTTACATTTGTAGCATCGTATACATATTCTCCTGTTGCTCCTGCTCTACCACCAACTTGTTTGAAATAACTTTCTGCAGGATATTTACCTGAATAAGCCGTTCCGTTTGGATAAACTGCGTTAATAGCTACACCACCTGCATTTCTTGCATCACCAGTTGCTCTTGAAACACCAAACTCATCGTTTGTAGCTTCTGTCAAACTCATCACTTCTCCTCCAAATCTTGCATCAATCAATATATTTGCAAAGAAAGAACCTACTTTGAATGAGTTAGAAAAACCTAACATAAAATCAGGGTTTGAATTTCCTACCTCTTCAAATCCAGTTTTTTGAATTGTACCATCAGCGTTTAAAAGTACTCTACCCTGTGCATCTCTCTTAATGTTAACTCCTTCAATAACACCAAATGGCTTACCTTGCTGCAAAACATATCTGTAGTTATTCACTCCAGCTTCTGTCAAAATTACTTTTCCTCCTAATTCTGTTGGAATCTCTTCTACTTTGTTTGTATTTTTAGAATAGTTTACTGTTGCATCCCAAGAGAATTTATCTCCTTTGATGATTTTTCCAGTAATTACAGCTTCAAAACCTTTGTTAGAAATACTTCCTGCATTAATTCCGTAATATTTAACTCCTAATGGATTTGTTGGTGGAGCTAACACTTGTAAATATTGGTGTTTTGTATCTGAATTATAGTAAGACAATTCAAATCCTAAACGACTGTCAAACATTCTCCACTCTGTACCAATCTCAATCTCTGATTTTAATTCAGGACGCAAAGAAGTTCCTGGTTGTGGAGCAACTGTTGCTGGTTTATTACCTTCAGCTGTAAAACCATAAGTTGGTGATGTTACGAATGGAAAAATATCATTACCAACTTGAGCATAAGTTGCACGAACTTTACCGTAGTTAATAAAATCTGGCATTTTTACCATTTCACTAAGAATGGCAGTTACCCCAACAGATGGATAGAAAAACCCTGTATTATCAGTATTTGCCAATGTTGAAGACCAGTCATTTCTTGCTGCTACATCCAAAAACAACATTTCTTTATATCCAAAAGTTGTTGCTGCAAAAACAGATTGCACTTCTTTTCTTGAATCTACTGTTTGTAGGTTTAAAGCATTGTTCACAAAATTACCTAAAGTAAACCAGTTCGCAATTTGTAAACCACCACCAATTCCAGAATCTAATGTAGTTCTTTTGTTAGCCAAAGTGTTCGTGATACTTGTACCAATATTGGCATTAAAAGTAAAATCATCATTAAATTTAGTATTGATCGTAGCAATTAAATCAGCATAACGTTGAGTACTCAAGTTATTGATGTCGATATACCTACCATTGATATGAGATAATGTACCTTGAGTAGTAGCAAAAATTTCTTTTGTAAATCCACTTTCAATTCTATTATAACTATATCTAGTTGCTATAGACAACCAATCTGTTGCTTTATAATCTAAAGCTATATTACCATTAAAAAATTGATTGGTATCTTCTGACTTGTTTCTGTTGATTCCCCAAAAAGGGTTTTGCATGATATCTCTATTGGTCATCCAATTTTGAACATACATATTTCTAGTAGGGTTAAAAACTTCAAAATTCTTTTTGTAATCATTAAAGTCATTTCCTCTTGGCATTAAATACACTCCTGTTAATGGGTTGAAGTACAAACCATTTACTGGTCTATTATTTACTGTTCTTGTGGTATAGTTTGCATTAGCAGCAATGGTTAATTTGTCAAACAATTTACCAGACTGACGGAAACCAAAGTTGTTTTGTTTCAAACCATTTCCAGGAATAATTCCAGATGCAGTTGTATTTGCATATGATAATGAAGTAGAAGCTACATCAGAAGCTGTTGTGAAATTCACTGAAGAAATTTGAGTACTTCCCGTTTCAAAAAAACCTTTTACGTGATCATTTACTTTTTGCTTAGCTCCCCAAGTTTCCTCACCACCTGAAACTGCAACATAATCATTTTGGAATTTTGGTAAGTAAGCAGCTGATTCAAATGTGGATACAGAAGAAGCTTTTAATTGAGCTTTACCTTGTTTGGCTTTTTTAGTAGACAATAATACTACACCATTTGCTCCTTGAGAACCATATAAAACAGAAGCCGCAGCTCCCTTAAGTACTGTCATGCCTTCATAATCATCAGGATTGATTAAGGAAACAACATCTCCACCGTCACGGTTACCTCCTGCTGTGTCTCCAAAAGCATTGTTTGGCTGTCCTGAAGTACCATTGTATAAAGGAATACCATCTATAACATATAACGGTTGGTTGTTGCTTACTGAAGAGTTACCACGAATAACTACTTTTGTTGATCCACCAGTACCACCAGCACTTCTTGTTACAGCAACACCAGCAATCTTACCTGCTACTGTATTAATTATGTTAGCATCTTTTACTCTTGTGAATTCTTCGCCTTTTAACTCTTGAGCAGCATAAGTAATAGATTTTCTAGTTTTCTTAATACCTAATGAAGTTACCACCACTTCGGTAAGTGCAGTAGTAGATTCACTTTTCAAAATAACTCTAATCGTGTCGTCATCGCCTACAACTTGAGTTTTACTTTCGTACCCTAAATAAGATACGATTAAGGTTTTTCCTTTGTTTACTTTGATAGTAAAAGTTCCATCAAAATCTGTTGATGTTCCATTTGACTCTCCTTGTACCTGAACATTAGCAGCAGGTATTGGAGCTCCACTACCATCAACTACTGTTCCTTTGATCGTTTTTAGTTGCGCAAACGAGAGTTGCGTAGCAAAAACAAGCATAACGATTAATAAAATTTGTTTCATTTTTTTAAATGTATTTGTTAGTTATGATGTAAACTTATCCTTAAGGTTTTGTTAAAAAAAATAAATTATACCAACTGTAGTATTTTTTAAACGAACGACATCTTTTGTTCAATAATATGTTATACGAAAACGTTTTCTGATTTTACATTATGTGACGATATCAAATATTAAATTCTTTTTTCACTAAAAAAACCCATTTTTATTGACAAAATGATTAAAGTTGCAAAATCAATTGCTAGAATCATTTGTTAATTCGTTTCTCAAAAGGCTCCAAACTATGGCAAAAATAAAAGACATGAACTTCGATATCAAAATCCAGAATCATTTTTGGTTTTGGGGATTGTACTTTTTATTAAATTTTCTAAGATGGGGCGCTTATTTTAATGATTATGAATATTCCTTTAAATCCAATTTAATCGAATTTGCTTTACATATTCCTTTAGTATATTTCAATCTATTTGTATTGGTTCCAAGATTGGTTTTAAAATCAAAATATCTTCAATATACCTTTGCATTGTTAGTTAGTTTAGGTTGTATTTATATTTTGAAAACAGGCTTGACCTACTTTATCATTTCAAAAAACATCTGGCCTGAAGCCAATAGGGACTATCAACCTTTTGAAATTAATCATATTCTTGCTGTTTGTATTGGCGAATTGTATGTACTAGCCATGGCTTCATCAGTATACCTAACATTGACTTGGCTAAAAGAAAGAGAAAGAAATAGAATTCTTAGAGAAAATCAATATAAAATAAAACTTGAATATTTAAAAACACAAATTCAACCCCATTTTTTCTTTAACACCTTAAATAATCTGTATGCTCTTTCTTTAGAAGATTCTGATAAAGTACCAGATGTAATTATTAAGCTTTCGCATTTGATGGAATATGTACTTTATGATATTGAAGGAACCAAGTTTACCCCTTTATTAAAAGAGTTCGATTACATACAGAATTACATTGAGATTGAAAAATTAAGATTTGAAAATGCTACTGTTTTTATTAATCTAGCATCTAATATTGATACTATAAATGTTCCTCCTTTACTGTTAATTTCATTGATTGAAAATGCTTTTAAACATGGCGGAATAAATAATAAAGAGTTAACTATAAAAATTAATTGCAAAATCATTAACAATAAAACCCTCGATTTTGAAATAATAAATAATTTTGTACTTTCACAAAATGAAAACTCCAAAAAAGGAATTGGACTTACCAATACCAAAGAACGATTACAATTACTATTTAAAAACAATTATCAATTAAGCCATCAAATCAAGTTTAATTTTTATATAATTCGTTTACAAATACCTATAAGCAATGAAGATTAAATGCGTATTGATTGATGATGAACCATTGGCTATTAAAGTACTACTCAACTATTTCCAAAACTTTCCAGAATTTGAAGTTATAGCTACTTTTAGCAATTCGATTGAAGCCCTAGATTTTTTAAATAATAACACAACAGATGCACTATTTTTAGATATTAATATGCCTCTAATGTCTGGTTTTGAATTGATTCAATTGTACAAAAACAAATCGAACACCAAAATTATAATCACCACTGCCTTTAGAGAATTTGCTGCTGAAAGTTATGATTTGGATGTATTAGATTATTTAGTAAAACCTATCCCGCTGCCTAGATTTATAAAATGTATTTCAAAAATAACTGGGGAATTTCAAAACCGAATCATTTCAAAACAAGAGAATCATCGCGTAGAACCTCATATTTTCATCAAAGTAGATAAAAAAATGGTGAAAATTAATATTGATGAAATCTTATTTATCGAAGGAATGAAAGAATACATCAAAGTAGTTACTTCTGAAAAAACCTATATTACACATAAATCCCTTTCTTCTTTAACTGAAGAACTCCCCGAAGATCGGTTCATTCGTATTCATAAATCTTACACCATAGCTTTAGACAAAGTTAAAACAATTGAAGGAAATAGAATACAAATCACTTCGTACACCATACCCATCGGACGAAATTATAGTAAAGAGGTAAAAAGTAAAATTTTAGATTAATTGCCTTAACGTTCTATAGTCTAAAAGTCTTTTGTAGAAAAAAACAGGTTGTTGGTTTAAAACTAACGAAATTTCCCTGAAATAATTTTTTTTTATGTTCGTTAAGAAATACATTTACCGTATTGCAGCAACAATTATTTTACTAACCTATTAATTAAATTAAATCATGAATTCTGAAAATTTAAAAACCAATTGGGGGCAATTTATTCCTCTAGTAACCGTATTCTTCTTTTGGGGATTTGTCGCTGCAAGTAATGACATTTTAATCCCCGTTTTTAAAACCGCATTTAATCTTTCTCAAGGCGAAAGTCAATTAGTTGCCTTTGCTTTTTACATTGCCTATACTGTTGGATCATTAATATATATGGGAGTTTCTGTTGTACTAAAAGAAGATTTAGTGAACAAAATTGGTTATAAAAACGGTCTTTCATTAGGACTATTAATCTCGGCCTTAGGAACACTTTTATTTTATCCTGCAGCAAACACAGGCTCTTTTCCTTTAATGCTTGCTGGGCTTTTTATTGTTGGCTTAGGCTTTTCTTTGCAACAAACCGTTGCCAATCCTCTTGCAATTGCTTTAGGTCCAATTAAAACAGGTTCTCAACGTCTAACTTTAGCTGGAGGGATAAACAATTTTGGGACAACAATCGGCCCACTGATTGTTAGTTTTGCTATTTTTGGCTCAAGTGCAAATGCCAATACAAGCGCAAGCATCGAAAGTGTAAAAATTCCTTATTTAGTGCTAGGAGTTGCCTTTTTATTAGTGGCAATACTTCTTAAATTTTCATCTTTACCAGACAAACCAGCTTTGGTGGAAGAAACAGAAGCTCATGATGGAGTTTCTGCCAAAAAATCTGCTTTACAATATCCTCAATTAGTGATGGGTATGATTGCGATTTTCTTATATGTTGGTGTTGAAGTTTCTACAGCTAGTAATTTACCTGCTTACATGGAAAGTAAATTAGGCTTTTTAACGAAAGATGTAGCACCCTACATTTCTTTATATTGGGCAAGTTTAATGATTGGTCGTTGGACAGGAGCTGTTGAAGCTTTTACAGACAATATGAGTTGGCAAAAAATATTGAGATTTATTGCTCCATATCTAGCATTTGGCGTTTTTTTAGGAGTTAATGCTGTAGCCAATCATGATTTGACGCCGTTTTATATTTACGGATTAGTGATTTTAGTTCTAATTGCAGCCGATATGGCCAGTAAAGGAAACCCAGCCCGAATGTTATTAATATTCTCTACACTTGGCATCATCGCAACAGCTATAGGAATGATAACAAGTGGAATGGTAAGTGTTTATGCTTTCACAAGTGTTGGTTTGTTTTGTAGTACGTTATGGCCCTGTATCTTTACTTTAGCAGTAAGTGGTCTTGGCAAAAAAACTAGCGAAGGAAGTAGCTTTTTAATTATGATGATTATGGGTGGTGGTTTTATAAGCGTTTTACAAGGAAAAATCGCCGAAGGAATCGGAATCCAACAAAGTTATATTATTGGTATTTTATGCTTTGCTTATCTAGCTTTTTATGCTTGGAGAGTAAGCGGAATTTTAAGAGCCCAAGGAATTGATTTTGATAAAAAAATTGCTGGAGGACACTAGCAAAATTTTAGTTAATTAAACAAAAAAGTCCCATTTCAGTGAAATGGGACTTTTTTTATTATATAAAAAAGATGTACCTCTATTAATGTACTATTACTTATTTCCTTTTTCAAAATCAGCAATAAATTGAGCCAATCCGATATCCGTTAGTGGATGTTTTAACAAACCATAAATAGCTGAAAGTGGACCAGTCATAACATCAGCACCAATTTTAGCACAATTCACAATATGCATAGTATGACGTACTGAAGCAGCCAAAATTTGAGTTTCGTACCCGTAGTTATCATAAACTAATCGAATTTCTTCGATCAAATTTAAACCATCTGTAGAAACATCATCTAAACGCCCAACAAATGGTGAAACATATGTAGCTCCAGCTTTTGCTGCTAAAATAGCTTGACCTACTGAAAAAACAAGGGTTACATTTGTTTTGATTCCTTTGTCAGAAAAATATTTAGCAGCCATCACCCCTTCTTTGGTCATTGGTAATTTTACAACGATTTGCTCGTGTAAATCGGCTAATTCTTCACCTTCTTTGATCATTCCATCATAATCCAAAGCATTTACCTCGGCACTAACATCACCATCAACCAAATTACAGATGTCTACGTAATGTTTCAAAATGTTATTTTTTCCAGTAATACCTTCTTTAGCCATCAAAGACGGATTGGTGGTTACGCCATCCAAAACGCCTAAAGCTTGAGCTTCTTTAATCTGAGCTAAATTAGCCGTGTCAATAAAAAATTTCATAATTGATTTATATTTAATTGTGTGTTTTTAAATTTGCTGCAAAATTACAATTTATAATGATTCATAAGCATTTTTTCATATACTTTATCGGGTAGTATTCTTTTTAGAACTATTGAAAATTTTTGCATAAAAACACCAACTTTATAATGAATCTTTGGTGAAGGTGTCGTAATGATTTTGTAAACAGCTTCAGCCATTTCGTTAGGATTACTTCCACTATCAACATGTTCGTTCATAGCTTTTAACGTTCTACCATAAACCATTTCATAATCAGAACCTTTAATAACATGAGCATGGTATCTTCCAGCAGCTATATTAGTAGCAAAATCTCCCGGCGCTACATTTGTAATTGAAATTCCAAAATCTTTGACTTCCATACGCAAAGCTTCGGTAATAAGTTCTAAAGCACCTTTAGAAGCCGAATACACACTTCTGTAAGGCAAGCCCATATATCCAGCTATTGAAGTGACATTGATGATTAATCCAGATTTTTGAAGTCGCATTTGTGGCAAAACTGCTTTCATGACTTCAATTGGACCAAAAAAATTGGTTTCGAAGTTGTTTTTTATCTCTTCAGTTGGAATTTCTTCTAATGGTCCCGTAATACCAACCCCAGCATTATTGATTACTACATCAATTTTTCCCGAGGCAGCAATAATGTAACTTACAGCCTCTTTGATTGAAGCGCTATTTCTAACATCCAAAGCAATCAAGGGAAAGACACAATCGCTAATTTTTTCTGGATTGCGGCTGGTACCGTAAACTATAAATCCTTTTTGATGCAAAAATTCTCCAATAGATTTACCAATTCCTGATGATCCGCCAGTAATCAAAACTACTTTATTCATTAATTTAAAATTTTATGGATGTGGTAAAAATAAAAAAATCTTCCCTAAGGAAGACTACATTGACTAAAAGAAATAAAAAATGGCAAGCGACCTACATCGCACCGCTCAACCACGTACCCTTGCTATGTTCCCATCCTGGGGGAGTCTGCAGGAGCTGGTCGTGTAGGACTTGCCGGTGCAAATATACAATCTTTTTATATTTTTGCAAGAGCTTTGACTCTTAAAAATATCGTTGTATATTGGCTTATTCAAAAAATTTAGACATGAAAAAACTCAACCTCCTTTATATCATTTTATTAGGAATTATTTTAATCAACTGTGGCGACACAAAAAAAGGTGAAAATTCTATTTTCTCTATTGATAATTCTGCTTTTAAACCTTTTTACACCTCCAAAGACATACTCAAAATTGCAATTTTGAATCCTTCTTCTAAAACAATTGATAGTACTATCTATTACATCAATGATATAAAAGTTTCCACCAATAAAGGAAATACAGGCCTTGATTTCCCTTTTAAAGATCAAAAATTAGGTTACCAAAACATTAAGGCATTGGTTTATTATGGAGGAGATAGTTCTGAAGCTACCGCAAGAGTTGAATTGGTTTCTGATGTGCAACCAAAATTATTAAAATACACTATCATCAATACATTTCCTCATGATACAGCGGCTTATACTCAAGGTTTAGAATTTTACCGAGACACCCTTTTTGAAGGCACTGGAAATGGTGAAGGTAAAAGTGGAAAAAGAGGAATTTCAAGTTTAAGAAAAACAGATTATAGAACAGGAAAGATTTATAAAAAAGTAGAACTCTCTGAAAATTTTTTTGGCGAAGGAATTACCATTCTCAATAACAAAGTGTATCAATTAACTTGGTTGAACAATGAAGGCTATGTATATAATGCAGATACTTTCAAAAAAGAAAAAACATTTCCATATTTCAAAAAAATGGATGGTTGGGGATTAACTTCTGACGGAACAAATTTATATATGACTGATAGTACAGAAAACATTCACATCCTAGACCCTAACACTTTTCAACCAATTGGTAGTATTTTCGTTTATTCATTAAATACAAAAATCAAAAGTGTTAATGAATTAGAATGGGTAAATGGGAAAATTTATGGTAATGTTTATCAAAAAGATGCTATCGCAGTAATTAATCCCAAAAATGGTGCAGTTGAAGCGATTTTAAATTTAGCCGATTTAAAAAAGAAAATCACCAAAAGAATCGATACTGATGTTTTAAACGGTATCGCCTATAACCCAAAAACCAAAACTATCTTCGTTACCGGAAAAAACTGGGATAAAATGTTCGAGATCAAAATATCTGAATAGAAATAGTTAAAACAAACACACAAGTTTCACAGATTTCATGAATGTATTCATGATTATTTGTGAAATTTGTGTTTATATACATCAAATCATGACTACAGTAATTACCAACATCAAAGAACTGTTACAAGTTCGTGAAGAAAACATCACAAAAGTTTCTGGTGAAGAAATGGGTATTTTGCCCACCATCAAAAATGCGTATTTGGTTATCAAGGATGATTTGATATCAGATTTTGGATCAATGGAAAACCTACCCAATATAAAGGCCGACAAAACAATTGATGCTAGTGGTAAAATAGTACTGCCTTCTTGGTGTGATAGTCATACACATATTGTGTATGCAGGAAATAGGGAACAAGAATTTGTAGATAGAATCAATGGTTTGACTTACGAAGAAATTGCAAATCGTGGTGGTGGTATCTTAAATTCTGCTCAAAAATTAAACGAAACCTCGGAAGACGAATTATATCAACAATCCAAGGAACGACTCCAAGAAGTAATTCAATTGGGAACTGGTGCAATTGAAATAAAATCAGGATATGGACTAACCGTCGAAGGAGAACTAAAAATACTCCGGGTTATCAAAAGATTAGCGAGCAACTATCCTGTTGCAATTAAAGCTACTTTTTTAGGGGCGCATGCCTTCCCTTCCCTGTTTAAAGATAATAAAGAAGCCTATATTGATTTAATTATAAACGAAATGCTGCCTAAAATTGCTAAAGAGAATTTAGCTGATTTTATTGATGTTTTTTGTGAAAGCGGTTATTTTACAGTAGCACAAACTGAACAAATTATGGCCGCTGGAAATCGATATGGTTTACAACCAAAAATTCATGTCAATCAGTTCAATTCTATTGGCGGAATCCAAATTGGTGTTCAGTATAAAGCGCTTTCTGTAGATCATCTTGAAGTAATGACGAATGAAGATATACAAGCACTAAAAGGGACTACAACAATGCCTGTTGCCTTACCCTCATGCTCTTATTTTTTGAGTATTCCTTATACACCTGCTCGTGAAATGATAAAAGCCGGACTTCCACTAGCCTTGGCTACAGATTATAATCCTGGTTCTACTCCTTCTGGAAACATGAATTTTGTTGTAGCTATCGCTTGCATAAAAATGAAAATGACGCCTGAAGAAGCGATAAACGCAGCTACCATAAATGGTGCTTATGCCATGGGTATTGCAGACACACACGGCAGTATTACTATTGGAAAAAAAGCCAATCTTATCATTACAAAACCTATTCCCTCCTACTATCAGCTGCCCTATTCTTTTGGCAGTAACCTCATTGAAATAGTGCTACTAGAAGGTAAAATATATTCATAAAAAAAGGAGGAATTTATGATTCCTCCTTTTTTCTATACATTGAATATGTCTTATTTTAAAGTAAAACTTGTTTTAGAAACCAATACATCTTTATCAAAAACATTAATAAAATAAGTTCCTTTTTCGAAATTTTTACCTTTTAAATCCTCAGAAACTTCTACTGTTTTGTTTGCGTAAGTTACCGTTGTTGCAAAACTATACATCAAAACACTATCACCAAAATTTTCGGTTAATTTTTCACCCAAAACATTATTTTTACTATCAATAACTTGAACATAATACGTTTTGTCTCCTGATTTTGCGATTTGATTTTCAGCAATTGTAAAACTAATTTTTAAGATATCTGCTCTACTTGCTTTATCAGTTTCAATTTGTTTTCCAGAACTTCTTAGTTTGTAAGCGGCAGTTTTGGTATTTAAAATAGTTAATTTAGATCCTTTTTCAACTGTTTTAGAAAGCTCTTCGTTTTGACCAACTAAAACTTCATTAAACTTTTTAGATTCTCCTAAAACCACTACGGTACTATCTCTTTGAGCAGTTACTGTTTCATTAGCTTTTTTCAATCCTTCGTTTTCAGTCATTAACGACTTCATTTTATTTTGTAAAACAGACAACTGAGTTTTAAACTTTGAAACATCACCTTTTGATTGATTCAAATCATCCATCAAAGCAACAATTTTATCTCTTTCTTGGATTAATTCTTCAGACATTGTGGTATTTTCAGCAATTGCTGCGTCGTACGTTGTTTTTAACGTTTGTAGATCCTTCATTACAGATTCTTTCTCCGTTAAAGTTGTAGTTAATTCCGTTTTTACCACCTCTGCATCGGATGACATTTTGAAAATATAAACTAAACTACCTACTAATAATACTGCTAAAACTGCAATAATTGCCTTTAGACTTGAATTGTTTTGTTGTTTTTCCATGCTTTTTTAATTTTTATACAAATTTAGGGATATAATACAAAGGTATAACGTCTGTTAACATATTTATAGTATTTTTGAAATAAAAAAAATGGAAAAATTAATCCAATTCACCTCAAGTGATCTGGCTAAAATTACCAATCACAGAAGCGGTGAGATCAAGTTTGGAGAAAAAATGATTACTATACCAAAGGACACTGATCTTGTTTCCTTTATCAAATCTACAGAAGCAAAATATGTTTTACTCGGAATTCCTGAAGACATAGGTATTCGAGCGAATTACGGAAGACCCGGAGCAGCATCAGCATGGGAAAGTGCTATAAAAAGCATTGCTAATATTCAGCATAATCGTTTTTGCAAAGGAAGTCAAATTCTTGTTTTGGGTCAAATTGACGTAAAAGAAGAAATGAATGAGGTTAAAAATTTAGACTTTAATGATGTAGATGATCGTTCAAAACTAAGTCAATTAGTAAAAAGAATTGACAAAGAAGTTTCCTATATAGTTTGTACAATAATCCAAGCAGGCAAGATTCCTATCATTATTGGTGGTGGTCATAATAATTCTTATGGCAATATAAAAGGAACTGCTTTAGCCAAAGGAAAGGCCATCAATGCTATAAATTTTGATGCCCATTCTGATTTCAGAATATTAGAAGGAAGGCACAGTGGAAATGGATTTTCTTATGCGTTTGAAGAAGGATTCTTAAAAAAATATTTCATTTTTGGTCTACACGAAAACTATACTTCCAAAAGTGTATTGGATATTATCAAAAAACTAGAAGATCGTGTTCGTTATAATACTTATGACAGTATTAATGTTCGAAAAGAAAAAGATTTCAAACAAGAAATGTGTATCGCACTAGAATTTATTAAAAATGATCCTTTTGGAATTGAAATTGATTTAGATGCCATTCCAAATATTGCCAGTAGCGCCATGACATTAAGTGGTTTTTCTATTGAAGAATTAAGGGCCTTTATTTCATTTTTTTCCAAACAAAAAAATGCTTCCTACATTCATATTTGTGAAGGTGCACCTGATCTAGACCAAGAACAAAACAATCACCTAATTGGCAAATTAATTGGATATTTGGTTACTGATTTCATTAAAGGTTACAATCAAAATTTAATATAATATCCTTTTATAATAATCATAATTTAAAAAGCAAAACCTTCGTTTCTCAAATAAAATAGGCATCAAAAATAATAACACTATCTTTGTAACCTTATTCTTTGTGCTATTCAAAGAATCTAAATATCAAAAATATGTTATTCGAAGATTTATCCCTTTCAAAAAGTATACAAAAAGCAGTGTTTGAAGAAGGTTATACAGAACCTACTCCTATTCAAGAACAAGCCATTCCATTAGTGTTATCAGGAAGAGACCTTGTGGGATGTGCTCAAACTGGAACTGGAAAAACAGCCGCATTTGCTATTCCTATTATTCATCAACTGCATCGAATTGTTGGTTCTACCAAAAAAGCAAAAGTAATAAGAGCACTCATTGTCACTCCAACAAGAGAACTTGCCGTTCAAATTGGACAAAATTTTGACACCTATGCAAAATATACGAATTTAACCCAATTGACCTTATTTGGAGGTGTTTCTCAAAACCCACAAGTAGACACGCTCCGTCAAGGAGTCGATGTGTTAATCGCTACTCCAGGAAGACTTTTAGACCTTCACAAACAAGGATTTATAACATTTGATCACTTACATACTTTAGTGTTAGATGAAGCCGATCAAATGCTGGATATGGGATTTGTAAATGATGTAAAGAAAATTGTAAAACTTACTCCAAAAAACAGGCAGACACTTTTATTCTCTGCAACAATGCCAATAGCGATAAGAGAATTGGCCGAAATGTTTCTGAATGATCCGGCTACCGTGACAGTTTCTCCAGTTTCTTCTACTGCAGAAAAGGTTGAACAACGATTGTACTTTGTTGAAAAAGCTGAAAAAAGAAACCTTTTATATCATTTGATAAAAAATGAAAATCTAACAGATGTTTTGGTTTTTTCAAGAACTAAACACGGCGCAGATAATGTAGTGAAAGCGTTGCGTAAAAGAGACATTGCCGCTGAAGCCATTCACGGAGATAAATCTCAAAATGCAAGACAACGCGTTTTGGATGCGTTTAAAAATAAAAAAGTAGGCGTTCTTGTAGCTACAGATATTGCCGCAAGAGGAATCGACATTGATCAATTGCCTTTTGTAATTAACTTTGATTTACCCAATATTCCTGAAACTTATGTTCATAGAATTGGACGTACTGGTCGTGCAGGAAATGGTGGCGTGGCCATTTCTTTTTGTGGAAAAGACGAGCATCCATATTGGAAAGACATTCAAAAATTAATAAAAGTGGATGTTAAAACAATCTCCGACCATCCTTATCCTTGGCAATCGGGCAATCCTGAAACGCCAAGTGAGAAACCCAAAAACTCCAATAGAAGTGGCGGCGCACATAAATCTAGAAAATCTGCAAATGCGAAGCAAAATAAAAAACGTTGGTACTAATCAACGTTTTTTGCATTATGTATGAGTGTACTCATTACTTTAAATAATTTAGCTTGATCAAATGGTTTGATAATAATATCATTTAACCCCGCCGAAAGGGCTTCTTCAGCGATTTCTTCTTTGTCAAAAGCTGTTAAAGCTATAATTGGGGTTAAAATGTTTTTATTACGAATCAATCGTGTAGTTTCGAAACCATTCATCAGAGGCATGTTGATATCCATTAAAATAATATCAAAAGATTCCTTTTCAAGAATCTTTAGCGCTTCATAACCATCATCAACAACAAAACATTTATAATGGTTTTTTTCCATTATTTTTTTGGTCACTAGCTGATTGATTCTATTATCTTCGACTACCAATACTTTAAAAATTTGGCTAGTTGATAAATCAACACGCATGTTATTTATCAAATTATATGTTTTCTCAAGATCACATTCAAAAGGAATACTAAAACTAAAAGTGGTTCCCTTTCCTAAACAACTCTCTAATGTAATATCACTTCCAAACAACTGGAGTAATCTTTTTACAATAGACAAGCCTAATCCAGTCCCTTGATAATCTGAATCATTACGACCAACTTGAACAAACTTATCAAAAATTTTATCTTGATCACTTTTCGCAATACCAACTCCTGTATCTTTTATTTTAAAGCCAATGTGATGAATGTTTGCTTCTTTATTCTCTAATACGGCGGTTATGGTTACTGTTCCGTTTTTGGTGAACTTTAATGCATTACTAATTAAATTCATAATGATTTGAGAGAAACGCAATTTATCGCCAATTACATATTCTGGAATTTTGGGATCAACTAACAACTCCACTTTATTTTTATTATTCTGAGTTAAAAAGGAAAGGGAACGTATAATCATTTCAATCTCATCAGAAATATTGAAAGTCATACTTTCTAGAACAACTCTATTTTCTTCAATCTTATTAATTTGTAAAATATCATTGACCAAAGAGAGTAAATAGCGAGCAGAGAATTTTAGGGAACTTAGATGTGGGCTTTTGGATAAATCTTTATACTCATCAATTAACATATTTGTAATTCCAATTACACCGTACAATGGAGTTCTTAATTCGTGACTTATTGTTGATACAAACTGGGATTTCATTTGTGAAGCTTCTTCTGCTTTCTCTTTGGCAAGTAGTAAATCATTATTTGCAATTGTCAATTCTTTATTAATTTTTCGTTTAAAGCTATTGTTTCGAATCAAAGTAAAAATGAGCATTAACAAAACAAAAAGAACAATGAGAAATAAGATAACAATAATCTTTGATTTTCTAAGGTTTTGATTTTGTGCATCCTTAATCAATTCAATTTTGGACAATTCCCTTTTGTATTCATCCAATTCTACATTTAATCCTACAATTGAAGCTTTAAAAAGTTTATCTTCATTATAAATTTTTTCTTTAAGCTCATCAAACTTCCTTAAATGAATGTAGGCCTCTTTATAATTTCCTGTTTTAAAAAGCATTTTAGAGAACTCATTATGAGAATAAGAAACATCATTCAACTCATTGTATTCGTAACCCAAGGCAATTGCTCTTTCATAATAATCCCTTGCCTTACTATAATCACCAATGTGACCATAATACATGCCATTAATCATTTGATGAACAACACTCAGTGATTCATTTCCGTATTTTTCAAAATAAGCATTAGAGTAGTTTAAAAATTCTAAACCCTCTTCATAATTGGAGTCATCAAAATAAGCCCAAGCTAAATTCAAACTTGCCAGAAGCCTATAAGTACTGTTTGGAATTCTTTTACTATGAAAAATTGCTTTTTTATAGTATTCAATACCTTTTTTATATTGTCTTTTTTCGAAACAATATACATTTCCTAAGTTATTATTAATTCTACATTTTAAGGTGTCGTTTAGCGTTTTATTAGCATAAAACAACGCTTTTTTATAATATTCAATGGATTTATCAAACTCGGCAAACTCACTATAATTTGAGCCAATTGTATTATAAGAACTAGCTATTAAAACACTATCCTTAAGAAGCAATGCTTTTTTTAAGACTTCCCTAGAAAGGAGTAAAGATTTTTCAAAATCTTGATTTCGGTAAAAATTAGTGGCTTGATCAGATTGCTCTATAAGTTCCTTCCTTTCAAAATGGGCGTTTTGAGCTGATAAAAAAGAGCTATAAGTAAACAATAAAATAAACACTAAAACAATTCGATTTGGGAACATAATTGTTTATTATTTCTCCAAATATACATTTATAAACAAATAAATTATCATTTTTTTTTAGAAATATAATCCAGTAATTTAAAAAAAATCACAATTTCATGAAAATACACTTACAAATTACTAAAAAATGGATTGACAAAAAAAAGCCTGTTTAAATTAATAAACAGGCTATAAGTATTCACAAAATAAGACTATTTATCTTCTTCCCATTTTCCAACTACTGATGTAGCCAATGCATTTCCTAATACATTAGTAGCACTTCTAAACATATCACAAAAATGGTCTATTGGTAAAATCAAAGCAATACCTTCAACGGGAATATCAAACATACCACATGTGGCAGCAACAACCACTAAACTAGCTCTTGGAACTCCAGCTATACCTTTACTAGTAAGCATAAGTACAAATAACATGGTAAATTGAGTTGGTAAATCTAAATGAATTCCATAAGCTTGAGCGATAAAAATTCCAGCAAATGTCATATACATCATACTTCCATCAAGATTAAATGAATATCCTAAAGGAAGCATAAAAGAAACGATTTTATCTTTCACTCCAAATTTCTCTAATTCTTCTGTGAGTTTTGGAAAAACAGCCTCTGAACTAGTGGTTCCAAAAGCAATAATCAAAGGACTAACTATACGTTGCAAAAGCACTTTCATTTGTTTTCCTAAGAAAAAGTATCCAACAAGTATCAATATCGCCCAAAGAGTAGCAATTCCAATTAAAAAAGAACCGAAAAATTTAAAATAGGTTATCGCTAATTCATTAAAATCTCTAACGGCAAAAACGCCTGCTATAGCACCAAAAACTCCAATTGGCGCAAAATTCATTACAAAATTTACCATTTTCAAAACAATATGAGAAATTTTATCCATTGCTTTAACAATTGGCTTAGCGGTTTCTCCAAGTGAAGCAGCTGCTAATCCAAAGAAAATTGAAAAAACCACAATTTGAAGTATCTCATTGGTGGCCATTGCTTCAAAAATACTTTTAGGAACAATATGCTCAATAAAATTATCAAAAGAAAGATTTTGAGTTTTGGCGGTCACATCAGAAACCGCTGTTACATCAACATTAGACAAATTTAAACCTACTCCTGGTTTTAAAATATTTACATAAAACATTCCAATTAAAAGCGAAACAAAAGAGGCCGTAAAAAACCATCCCAACGCTTTTCCTCCAATTCTACCAACTGCTTTTACATCACCTAACTTTGCAATACCTACTACAAGTGTTGTAAATACTAATGGCGAAATAATCATTTGAACCAAACGTATAAATATAGTAGCTAAAATTTTTATTTTATTACTAAATTCTTGGGCAGTTTCTGCGTCAACAAAATTGTGAATGATGACTCCAAGTATAGCACCAAGAATCATTGCTATTAATATTTGCCCCGTAAGACTCTTGAAAAAAGGTTTTTGGCTAGTTTGAGTTGGTTCCATTGGTTGTTTGAATATTAAATTGATAAGTATTTAGCTCGTTAAAATACTAAAATGCAAATTATATGTAGGTTTTATTAATTAAATAAAAATCTGCCAAAACAATAGCTGCCATAGCCTCAACTATAGGTACAGCTCTAGGAACCACGCATGGATCGTGTCTCCCCTTACCAGTCATTTCAACAAGATTTCCTTCTTTATCGATGGTTTCTTGTTTTTGCATTATGGTTGCTACTGGTTTAAAAGCCACGCGGAAATAGATATCCATTCCATTACTAATTCCTCCCTGAATTCCTCCAGAAAGATTTGTTTTTGTTGTCCCATCAGCATTGTACAAATCATTGTGTTCGCTTCCTTTCATTTTGGCGCCACAAAAACCGCTTCCAAATTCAAAACCTTTAACGGCATTGATAGAAAGCATTGCTTTTCCTAACTCAGCATGTAATTTATCAAAAACAGGTTCCCCTAAACCTACGGGAACATTTTGAATAACACAAGTTACTGTACCCCCAACGGTATCACCTTGTTTGCGAATTTCACGAATGTATTCTTCCATCTCAGCAGCCCTTTTTTCATCAGGACAGCGAACCGGATTACTCTCAATTTTTGAAAAATCAATGTCTTGATAAGGCTTTTCTAAAAAAAGAGGTCCAACTGAGGATACGTAGGCATTTATTTTTATTTCTGACAACATTTGTTTAGCCACAGCTCCTGCAACAACTCTACTCGCTGTTTCTCTTGCAGAACTGCGTCCTCCGCCTCTGTAATCACGCACACCATATTTTTTATCATAAACATAGTCTGCATGGCTTGGACGGTAATTATCTTTTATATGTGAATAATCATCAGACTTCTGATTCGTGTTGGGAATAATAAAACCAATTGGAGTACCAGTAGTCTTACCTTCAAAAATACCAGATAAAAATTGTACTGCATCTGGTTCTTTTCGTTGTGTTACAATTGCTGATTGTCCAGGCTTTCTTCTTGCCATTTCATGCTCTATAGCATCCAAATCAATAGTAATTCCAGGAGGGCAACCATCGATAATACCACCTAAAGCTTCACCGTGAGACTCTCCAAAAGTTGTTATTCTATATAGTGTTCCGTAACTGTTTCCTGCCATTTTAAAAAATTTTAAGCAAATGTAAGTTTTAAGAATTAAACAAAAAAATTTCAGAAAGGTTAAATTTTGATATTTTTATTACAAAAGAAGCTTTTTTAGTTAAATTTTTTCTTTTATAGCGAGTATAAAAATAAATTTTAATTTTTTAACCAAAAAAAAAGTCAGTATTGATTAAATATCAAATGTGTTAAATGCAATAATACCTAATAAGTACTAACAAAAATAAAATTTAACAAAAGGCCTTTGTATTTCCTTTTACACCATTTATCTGTTAAAAAAATAAAATAAATTAACACTCGTATAATTTTTATTATTTTTACATGAAGTAACTACATTAACACTAATTCTTTAAATTACAGATTATGAAAAAATTACTTTTTGGAATGTTTTTTTTAGGTTCAATGCATTTTGCTAGCGCTCAAGAAATTGGGGTTAGATTTGGAGATGTAACAGGTAATGATGTTGCAGTTGATGCTGTATTCTCTGCAGGTAAATTTAGCCGTATTCACGCTGATGTTTCTTTTGGAAATGGTGGAGTTGGCGTAGAGGCTTTATACGATTTCATCTATAGACCTCTTGGTGGAGAATCTTTTAATTGGTATTTAGGTGTGGGGCCTTCTGCTTTCATTGGAGACGATTTCTTACTAGGCGCAAGTGGGGAAATTGGTTTAGAGTACAAATTCAAAGGAGCTCCAATTGCTCTTGGTCTTGACTGGAGACCTACTCTTTGGATAGTTGAGGATACCGATTTTCATGCGGGAGGTTTTGGATTAAACATAAGATATGTATTTTAGTTCATACGTTTAGAATAAGAAAGGGAAGCAAAAAATGCTTCCCTTTCTTATTTGTACTTATTAATAGCGCGTTGATACAAATCTTCGTAAATCGGTAAAATTTTTTGGATGTCAAACTTCATTGCAACAGTTAAGGCATTTTTTTTAAATGTAGCTAAAACATCATCCTCTTTTAAAATTTTTAGTGCATTTTGAGCCATTTCATCAACATTTCCAACATCACTTAAAAATCCTGAAAAGCCATCAAAATTAACTTCAGGAAGTCCTCCTGAGTTACTGGATATAACCGGTACAGAACAAGCCATAGCCTCAAGAGCTACCAATCCGAAACTTTCGGTTTGGGATGGCAACAAAAACAAATCGGTTAAACACAAAATCTTATCAATCTCATTGCTATTCCCAAAAAAGATCACTTTATCTTGAATCCCTAACTCAAAACACAATTGTTCGGCCTTTTCTTTCTCTGGACCATCCCCCACCATCATTAATTTTGCTGGAATCTCATTCTGAATTTTGTGAAAAATCTTAATAACATCAGGTATTCTCTTTACTCCTCTAAAATTACTGATATGAGTGATAATTCGTTCGTTTGGATTTGCCATAACAGATCGATGACATGGAGAATTAGGATCTTTTTTTTGTTTATCCAATTCAATGAAATTGGGAATAACTTCAATTTCATTTTTTATAGAAAATAATTTAAGCGTATCCGCTTTTAAGCTTTCAGAAACTGAAGTCACAAAGTCCGATTTATTAATACTAAAAGTTACTGCAGGTTTATAAAAAGGGTGATTCCCAACCAATGTTATATCGGTTCCATGAAGTGTAGTCACCATTGGGATATTTATACCTTCGTCTTTAAGCATTTGTTTTGCCATATAACCAGCATAAGCATGAGGAATCGCGTAATGAACATGGAGTACCTCAATTTTATACAATTTAACCATATCAACCAACTTACTAGACAATGCTAATTCATACGGCTGATAGTGAAATAATGGATATTCCGGAACATTCACTTGATGATAATGAACATTGGGATTTAAAAGAGCCAAACGTACAGGTTGGCTGTAAGTGATGAAATGAATTTCATGTCCTCTCCTAGCTAATTCGAGTCCAAGTTCTGTAGCTACTACACCACTTCCACCAAAGGTGGGATAACAAACAATGGCTATTTTCATGTATTTATTTTAGGATACGAATTTACTTAAAAAGGAGGAATCAAAAAGTTAAGGAAAGTTAAAAAGATTATAGCGATTCTTTATTTCTTTTCTTATTTATCCATTTATTAATTTTAAAAGTGAGATAGGCTGAACCACTACCAATGAGTGCACCTGCGACTACATCAGTTGGGTAATGTACTCCTAGATGCATTCTGGAATAGCCAACAGCAGATGCCCAAACAAAAGAAGGTGCGATTACATACCATTTGGGATATGCCATACTTAAGGAAGTAGCTGTTGCAAAAGCAATAGAAGTGTGTCCTGAAGGCATAGAATACCCACCAGCAGAACTTAATTTTTCAATTTCTGGATAAGATGTAAAGGGACGATCTCTTTTTATCGTTTCTTTTAAAGCAATTGTTATAAAAACAGAGGCTGCCACCGATTCACCAATAAAAATGGCGTCTTTTTTTAAATCTAAATCTTTATTAATTAGTCCAACGGCATACATCGTCAGAGGTGTTCCAATACTAACAACAGCATAGCTATTGCTAATGTGCTTAAAGGTAGGGTCTAAATTCTCATTGCGATGCAAATTGATAAATCGCAAGGTATTGATGTCAAAGTTTTGCGCAAACAAAGGCGATGAAAATAACAATAAAAAAAACAGAAAAGATGGTCTTATCATTAAGTAATATGAAAAGTTTAAAACAAAAAAACTAGATTAAATATCAAAATAATCTAGTTTCTTTTTTGTATTTATTTAGAAGAATCTACTGTGCCAACTATCGGCTGCGGGAACTTCCCATGATTCATTAAACTCTTGAATATTATTGACTAAATTATTAAAAACAATAGTATTCTCGGTTACTGCTTTATCTTTTACCATTTTTTTGAAATCAAGTAATGGTTTATGCGCTACGTGTTCTCCTAATTTGAATGTAACATTCATTTTATCCAACAAATCTACCTCATATTTCTTTTCTAAACTTTGAATAAATTCAACCGAGCTATCAATTGAACAACCCGTTGCAGCTTGAATCTCTTGGTTTACTGCTAAAATAATAAAACGATTGTACTTTAAAAGATAAGAGGACTCCAAACTCGTACCATGGGCCGCCCAATCTTTCAAAAAATCTTGTAATGCTTCTTCAATTTCGGTCATTTCAGCGTCAGAAAATTTTCTATTGGATTGATAAATCCATATTCTAGATTCTTCAGGTAAACTTTCAAAAGGTACGTGCATAGTTTTGAATTAAATTCTATTATAAATCTTGAGCATTAGCAATAAGTTCAGCAATGTCTAACACTTTTACATCAGCTTCTTTTTCTTTATTTTTAACACCATCAGTAAGCATGGTATTACAGAAAGGACAGCCTGCAGCAATAATACTAGGTTGTACCTCTAAGGCGTCTTCAGTTCTTTCGATATTTACTTCTTTATTTCCTGGTTCAGCATCTTTAAACATCTGTGCGCCACCAGCTCCACAACATAATCCATTGGCTTTGGAGCGTTTCATTTCTACCAATTCAGCATCTAATTTTTGGATTAATTCTCTAGGGGCTTCATAGATTTTATTAGCTCTTCCTAAATAACAAGGATCGTGAAATGTAATTTTTTTACCTTTGAATTGGCCTCCTTCAATAGTCAAACGACCATCATCAAGTAAGGATTTTAAAAATTCCGTATGATGAACTACTTCATACTGACCACCCAATTCAGGGTATTCATTTTTGAGAGTATTGAAACAATGAGGACAAGCAGTTACGATTTTTTTAGCTTCGTATGCATTCAAAACCTCAATATTCATCATGGCTTGCATCTGAAACAAAAACTCATTACCCGCTCTTTTGGCAGGATCACCAGTACAACTTTCTTCGGTACCCAACACTGCGAAAGAAACGTTGGAACGATTTAATATTCTGACAAATGCTTTAGTTATTTTTTTTGCTCTGTCGTCAAAACTTCCTGCACAACCTACCCAAAACAATACTTCGGGTTGTTTTCCTTGGGCTAACATCTCGGCCATTGTAGGCACTACTAAATTTTCTGACATTGTATTTTGGTTATTAGTTAATGGCTTAAGTACTTAACCCATTAAAAATTTAAACTTTTAATTATATTTCGTTTTTCCAATTTAAACGGTCTTGTTGATTGTATTGCCAAGGGGCTCCGTTGTTTTCAATATTTGTCATCATGGCATTCAAAGGCATTGGTGCGGCACTTTGCTCCATCACCAAATAGCGACGCATATCCAAAATAATAGATAATGGACTAATATTTACAGGACATTCCTCTACGCAAGCATTACAAGAAGTACAAGCCCAAAGTTCTTCGGCGGTAATATAATTGTTCAAAAGCGAAACGGAGTCAGGCACAAAAACACCATTGTTTTTGTCAATATTTCTTCCCACTTCTTCCAAACGGTCTCTAGTATCCATCATGATTTTACGTGGAGATAACTTCTTACCTGTTTGATTTGCTGGACAAGACGAAGTACAACGCCCACATTCAGTACAAGTATAAGCGTTCATTAATTGTACCCAATTCAAATCCATTACATCACTGGCACCAAATTTACTTGGAGCTGCATTAGCATCAGCAGGCGCAGCAAAAGGATCTGCATTTGGATCCATCATTAACTTCACCTCATTAGTAACTGAAGCTAAATTATCGAACTGACCTTGAGATTTTAAGTTGGCGAAATAAGTATTTGGGAAAGCTAAGAGAATATGTAAGTGTTTTGAAAAATACAAATAATTCATAAAAATCAAAATACCAACAATGTGCAACCACCAAAAAGCTTCGGATAAAAGCATCACCAATTCATTTGACATTCCATTAAAAATGGGCTCTATAAATTGACTTATTGGAAATGACCCTGCTTTAATGAAATGAGAAAAACCGCCTGGAACTTGTTGCAAATGCAAGTCTGATGCATTCATCAATAAAAATAATGACATCAAAACAACTTCAAAATATAAAATATAATTCGCGTCATTCTTAGGATGTCCATTCAAATCTGTACTAATAAAACGCTTTAAACGAATAATATTTCTTCTAGTCCAAAAGGCGAAAACTGCTACTAACACTAAAACAGCCAAAATCTCAAAAGATCCAATAAGAAAATCATAGGTGCCTCCCAAAAAAGCAAATACACGATGCGTACCAAAAAGGCCATCAATTATGATTTCTAATAATTCTATATTGATGATTATGAATCCCAAATAAACAACAATGTGTAAAATTCCAGCAACTGGTCTTTTTACCATTTTAGACTGACCTAATGCAATCATAGCCATATTTTTCCATCGCTCTTTGGGATTGTCGTTTCTTTCAACCGAAGTACCTAATTTGATATTTCGAATGATTTTCTTTACATTGATGAAGAAATAACCAAATCCAATAGCCAAAATAATGGCGAATAAAATATTGTCTAAAAAATTCATAAAAATTAGTTTTTAGCTTTAAGTATAGTGTCGTTTTGTGGTGCAATATAAGGTTTGTTTTTCTTACCAAAAACAGATACATTAACATATCGTGTTGGATTTAATCGAACATCTTGTAACAATAACTCTAACTCTTTTGATGTTTTAGATAAGTTAGCATATAGTGCTTCATCATTAAGTAATTTCCCCATTGTTCCTTTTCCGGATTGCAAATTACTCATAATCTTATCTACATTAGCTAAAGTTCTATTCAAATCTTTCACCGTTTTTCCTAAATCAGCCTTTTGTAAAGAGTCAGAAATTTTAGAGAAATCACCAGAAATTTTATTAAAATTGGTTACAACGCCATTAATTTTAGCTTTGTTGGTGTCTAAAATTCCATTCACACTAATAGAGGCTTTATGAAACTGTTCCATGGTTTGGTTTAACTCCGCTAAACTATTTTTTAAATCTGCTTGTCCTTTTTCATCCAATACATTGTTAATGCCTGAAATTAAATGATCTGCACTAACCAATAATTTTTCAATTTTTTGTTGAACAGGTACTAATTTTTCTCCCAAATTTGCAGCAATGCCTAACTCAACATCCCCTTTTAGCGTCGCGCCATCTGCCAGTAATGTTTTGTCATTAAAGTTAGGGCGTATTGCAATTTGCTTTCCTCCTATCAGACCTGGCTCATAAATAACCGCAGTACTAGATTTAGAAATAGGAAAATCTGTTTTTAGTTGTAATTCAACTTGAAGTTTTCCCGTAGTGTTGTTGATAGTTATAGCAGTTACTTTACCAATTATTAATCCATTTAATGTTACAACAGAAGAAGGTGTAATACCTTCTACATTGTTATATTCTACATAACAGGTTTTGTAATTTGTAAAAAGATCGCGACCTTTTAAAAAACTATATCCCCAAATAAATAATAAAATAGCAGTAATTACTATAATAGCTGTTTTGATTTCTCTTGTTAGTTTCAAAATATAATATTTTGCGCAAAAATAATATAAAAAATTAACTTCAATGAATTATTTAATCGCTTCTTGAAGACTAATTTTTTTTCCATTTTTATAAGCTATTAGAAAAGCAGAATCATAGCCTTTAGCTTTTGCGGTTTTTAAATTTTCTTTTGCTACATTATAATCGGTGGTCTCGCCATAAAAATATTTGTATAGATTATTGTCGTGTTCCATCGAAATAAAATTTAAACCTTTAAAATTCTTTGGTTGCAATTCTAATCGAATATAACTAGCTGATAATTGCACTTTAAAGATTGTTCCTGTCGTTGGTATTGTAGCCACTTTTGGTACTTCTACAAAAGCAGCTGTGTCTTTTGGCTTTATAACCTCTTTTTTTTCAGCAGCATCAACTTTTGGATTAGGGAAGTTTTCAAAACTTTCGCTTTCGAAAAACTCATTTTTATATTTAATTATTGCTTTTGCAATTGCTTGAGCTAAATCGTTTTGACCTTCTTCAGAAACCAAAATAGCGCCTTCTACAGCATTAGAAATAAAACCCATCTCTATCAAAACTCTTGGCATGTATGCTCTATGCAATACCATATATGGTGCCTGTTTAACCCCGCCTCCACGTATTTTTTTTCCAAGATTTTGAAACTCATTTTCAACTTTTGAAGCTAATGATATACTATTATCCAAATACTCCTCTTGCATCAAAGTCATACCAATCATTGTTTCTGGAGAATTCGGATCAAATCCTTCATATTTTTGCTTGTAATCTTTTTCTAATGTAATTACAGAGTTCTCTTTCTTTGCTGCTTCAAGATTCGATGCGATTTTGGTCATCCCCATTACATATGTTTCAGTACCATCTGCAGCCAAATTTTTATTTGCATTACAGTGTATAGATACAAATATTGATGCTCTGGCTCTATTTGCAATGTTAGCTCGTTCATTTAATTCAATAAAAACATCCGTTTTTCGTGTATATATTACTTCAACTTTCTTGGATTCTTCAAGGATTTTTCCAACTTTTAAAACAACTGCTAAAGCAACCTCTTTCTCAACTCTACCACTATATTTTGCGCCTGCATCATGACCACCATGTCCAGCATCCAAAGCCACTCGAAAAACTTCGGATTGACTGTAAGAATAAAAAGAGAAAAAGAAGAAGGTAATAATAAACATTACTTTTAGACAAATCTTTGTATTCATAAATTTAAAAGTTAATTTTATTAGGAGGCGTCCGCTATAATTTTGTTAATTGATTATTTTTGCAAAAAAATATATGTAAGTTTGGTGCTTCAAAAAGTAAGCCATCATTTTTACAAAAATAGCATTAAAACCT
>CAUPCW010000017.1:0-43242 GCA_963509895.1 uncultured Flavobacterium sp. | reverse complement strand
GCCTATTTAACCGCAAGGTTCGCAAAGAAAGCGCAATGACCGCAAAGCTTAGTGAACTTTGCGTAAATCTTTGCGAACCTTGCGGTTAATTTTATAAAAGCTATACACTTTGAATCAAAAAATAACATACGAATTGCCCAATGGAATTACTCTTGAGATAAAAAGAGAGGATTTACTTCATCCTTTTGTCTCAGGCAATAAATTCCGAAAACTAAAATACAATGTACTCCAAGCCAAAGCCGAAAATCATTCGGTTTTACTCACTTTTGGAGGCGCTTTTTCCAATCATATTGCTGCTGTGGCCTATGCTGGAAAAGAACAAGGTTTTGAAACCATTGGTGTGATTCGCGGAGAAGAATTGCGCGATAAAATTTCGGATAATCCTACTCTGTCTTTTGCTCAAGAATGCGGAATGCGTTTTGAATTTGTCACCCGTGAAGCCTATCGTCATAAAACAGAGACCGCTTTTATCGCACAACTCCAAGCACAATTTGGGTCTTTTTATTTGGTTCCCGAAGGTGGCACGAACGATTTGGCCGTCAAAGGCTGTGAAGAAATTCTAACCGAGCTCGATGCCGATTTTGATTTTGTTTGTAGCGCTGTTGGAACAGGAGGAACCATTTCGGGACTCATTAACAGTGCTTTGCCGCATCAAAAAGTTTTGGGATTTCCAGCGTTAAAAGGGGATTTTTTACAAGATGAAATTCGTAATTTTGTCCAAAATAAAAATTGGGAATTAATCACCGACTATCATTTTGGAGGTTATGGCAAAGTAACTACCGAATTTATCGAATGGATGAATTGGTTTTATGCGCAAACTGGTATTCCGTTAGACCCAATTTATACTGGAAAAATGGTTTTTGGCGTTATGGATTTAATACAACGCAACTATTTTTCACCAAATTCCAAAATTCTGATGATTCACACGGGTGGACTCCAAGGAATTGCGGGGATGAATGCCAAATTAAGAAACCAAAACAAACCGATTTTAGTACTATGATAAAACAAATTTTCTGCCTGATAGTATTGCTGTTTTTGGTAAGCTGTAACAGTACTAAACCGGTTACTCAAACCCATAAAAAAAACACAACTCCCGCTAAGAAAACAGTCGTTTATACTAAGACGCCATCTGCTAATGGTGTTGCCACTAAAAAATTAGAGGTGGTCAATCAATACATAGAACAATACAAAGGAATTGCGATGAGCAATATGAAAAATTTCGGCATTCCTGCGAGTATAATTTTGGCACAAGGAATTTTAGAATCGGGTGCTGGGAAAAGTAGTCTAGCAGTCAATTCCAACAATCATTTTGGTGTCAAATGTCATAATGATTGGGAAGGAGAAGTTGTACACCAAGATGATGATTCAGAAAAGGAATGTTTCCGAAAATATGAAGACCCTGCAGGCTCGTATAAAGACCACGCTAAATTTTTGACATCCAAAAAGCGATATGCCTCTCTTTTTTCATTAGCAAAAGGAGATTATGTGGCTTGGGCTATGGGATTGCGAGCCGCTGGATACGCCACCGACCCGTTGTATCCTGAAAAATTGATTGCCTACATTGAGCGCTATGATTTGCATCAGTACGATAGTCAAGTTTTGGGCAAAAGTGTGGTAAATTATCCCGTTTCGAATCGAGTAGACAACCAAGTGGTAAACGGTGATGGCACGTTGTATGAAGTCCAAAAGGGCGATACGTTGTATTCTATTTCCAAAAAATTCAATGTTTTGGTCGAAGATTTACAACGCAAAAACAACTTAACCGACAATGCGATTTCGATTGGACAAAAATTGATTGTGAAGTGATTTCCTGTTTTCGGTTTTCGGTTGTCAGTTATCAAGGTAAAATAATAATAATCTAAAAGTTTGAAATAAAATGATATACCAAAGAAGCAGTCAGCTTTTTGCTGAAGCGGAAAAAGTAATTCCAGGAGGTGTAAATTCGCCAGTACGAGCTTTTAAAGCCGTGGGTGGCACTCCAATTTTTGTACAAAGAGCGCAAGGAGCGTATTTATATGATGAAGACGGTAACCGATTGATTGATTACATTAACTCTTGGGGACCTATGATTTTGGGTCACGCTTACGAACCCGTTGTGGAGGCTGTAACGGAGCGTGCCAAATTAGGAACTTCTTTTGGAATGCCTACAGAATTGGAAACCAAAATTGCAGCTTTGGCGGTTGCTATGGTGCCGAATATTGATAAAATTCGTTTTGTAAATTCGGGAACAGAAGCTTGTATGAGTGCCATTCGTTTGGCGCGTGGCTTTACCAAAAGAGATAAAATCATCAAGTTTTCAGGTTGCTATCACGGTCATTCCGATTCGTTTTTGATTGCGGCGGGTAGTGGCTTAAGTACTTTTGGAGTACCTAATAGTCCTGGAGTAACCGAAGGAACAGCTAAAGATACTTTGTTAGCACGTTACAATAATTTAGAAAATGTTAGCGCTTTGATTGCTGCCAATCCTAATGAAATTGCAGCGATTATTGTTGAGCCCGTTGCGGGAAATATGGGTTGCGTACCACCACTCAACGGATTTTTAGAAGGTTTACGTGAGTTGTGTTCGGCCAACGGAATATTATTGATTTTTGATGAGGTAATGACAGGCTTCCGTTTGGCAGCAGGTGGTGTTCAGGAGTTATACGGCATTCAAGCAGATATCGTTTGTTTTGGAAAAGTAATTGGTGGCGGATTGCCAGTAGGGGCTTTTGCTGCTCGTGAAGAAATTATGAATTACTTGGCGCCACTAGGTCCCGTGTATCAAGCTGGAACCTTATCTGGAAATCCGTTGGCGATGGCGGCAGGATTGGCGATGTTAGAAGCCTTAAATAACGACAGAGCAGTATTTCAACGATTGGAAGAGAAAACTTCTTATTTAGAAGCAGGAATTCGTAAAGTGCTTACCGCAAATGGTGTAGTTTTTACCATCAATAGAGTAGGTTCTATGATTTCGGTGCATTTTGATGCGGAACCCGTAGTCGATTTTCAATCTGCCGCTAAAGGAGACAATGCAACCTTTAAAAAATTCTTCCACGGTTTGTTGCAAGAAGGTATTTACATTGCACCATCGGCATACGAAACTTGGTTTATTACCGATGCGTTGACTTATGAAGATTTAGATATGACCATTCAAGCTATTGATAAAGTATCGAAGACCTTTTAAAAATAAAAAAGGGGTTGTCATTTTTTGACAGCCCCTTCTATTTTAATTTTCATCTGCGTTTTGCCTTCTTCTTTCTCCTTTTCTTTCTCCTCTTTTTTCGAGCATTTTTTCTTTTCTAATCTCTCGATCATTTTCCCATTTGGTGTATTGCTCAGGTGTTAAAATTGCCTTCATTTTGACGTCGTTTGCTTCTTTTTCGGCTTTCATTTTTTTAGCCATTTCTTTTCTTTCTTTAGCGGAAGCCAGCAATTGTTCGTCTTTTTTGGCTTCTCTTTTGGCTTTAAGATCGGCTGCTTTTGCGCTTTGTTCTGCTAATATTTTTTTTACTTCTTCTTGTTGTTTAGCATTCAAGTTCAAATCCGTAGTCAATTTGTTTAAATGTTTCTCCTGACGTTGTTCTGGAGTCAATTTTTCCATTTCGTCACGATTGGGTCTTTCTCTTCTTTGCTGTGCGATACTGCTTAAGCTTACAAGCAATAAGGCAGCCATAATTACTTTTTTCATCTTACTTTCGTTTTTTTGATTTATACTGATAAGATGATGTTTGCAGAAAAAGGTTTAATGTTAACAATTTTTTATGTAAATCCAATTATTTCAATTTCCATCTTTTTTAAAGATTAAAAAAGATGGAAATGACTCATAACGCCAAATAAAATCTGACCTGTGTTGTTGCTATTTAAGTCAAACTGATTTTTGGCATACTCCGATATTTTATTATTTTTTGAAACATAACTTAGAAAAAGTTTTATGTTGTGTTGTTTGTTGAGGTAATATTCTAGTGAAGAAGTGTACGTCCATGTATTTCTAATCAAATTATTCTTTAGACTACTTGTGTCGGGGTTTCCATGCCAATAGCTTGAACTAACCATCCCTAGTGCAATGATGCTAATATTTGGTGTAAAAAAGTATTCTCCCCTGAGCCAATGTTCAGCATAAACTGTTTTTTTAACTCGATTAGTGAATTCATTACCTATCAAAGTACTTATAATTCCTGTTCTGTCTATATCTTCTTTTATGTATTTAAAGTCATATTGAAGTGAAAGATTGTTTTTTTTGAATTGGGTTCCAATTACCAAAATATTTGAATGTGCTCCATCTAGGACTGTGAAATTACTGTAGCTCCATTTTGTACTAATAGTTTTATTTATAAAATTTCCATTCCAATTTATAGTGTAAGCAAAAGGGACTTTTGAGGCTTTTACATCAGGTGTTGTTGCGTAATTGTTGTCAAAGCTTCTAGAACTAGAGTTTACAATTTGAAAACTCAATCTGTGGTTAGGATTTAAATGATAATTGGTTTTCAAGCCGCTCAAAAAAATGTCTCCATTATTGATCCAGTCATTGTATGCAACCATTGTTATGGGGTTGTGAAAAATTTCATATCCTCCAAATTCTCCAAACATTTTTCCTGCAACTAAATCCAATTTGTCATTGACTTCATATTCAACATATGTTAAATCTATTGATCTTCTTAGTAGATCAACTGTTGTTGCATCTCCTGCACTTCGACTGTAAACATCTCTAAAACGGACTTTTATTTTTTCAGAAACTTTCCCAATAATTTCCATTCTTGTATCATTCGCTCGGAATTGTGAATTCACAAAATTACCTTCTTCAAAGTTATTGTTTAGTGCAAAACGGACATGAGCAATCATTTTTAAATCCTTCGTAATACTACCTTCTTTACTGATTTTAATTAAGGGCACTTTGTTTAATGTGGTGCTGTCAAGTTGTGTTTCCTCTTGCTCTTGCGAATGAAGTAAAGAGCAAAATGATAGTAATAAGATTAAACATGATTTTTTTAGCATATGATGTCATTTTTTTTAAAAAAATAGTTGAAAAAGAAGTTTTAATTTAAAAATAATAATAAGATTAATGCTGTTTTTTACGGGATAAACAGCATTAATTTTAAGTATAATTACCTAATAGTCAGGTAAATTTACAAATGTTTATTATTAAAAAAAACTTTTTTTTAGGCATCATAGTTTTATTTTTTTTGTAAGTTTGAGTGTATTAATGTTTTTTTTATGTTTTGTTTAATTTTTTTTTATTCAAAATTCTAAGTATTTACAGTTTTTTTTAAATGTATTTAAAATTGAGAAGGTTATTTAATCGAGTTTATTAACAAAAAAAAAAAATAAGTATGAGAAATCTCAACAAATTATCCGTTTTGTTTTTATCTTTCTTTTTGCCATTTAGTGCTCATTCACAAGAGGGTTCGTCCGGTAAACAGAAAAAGTATTCAATTATTCCAATGCCTGTTATCGCTGCAAATCCCACTACAGGATTAATTTATGGTGTCGCCCCCGGAGTTTCTTGGGTTAATGGAGACGCTTCTTCAACAAGTATGTCTAATTTTTTAGGGACGTTTTTGTATACGACTAAAAGTCAATTGTTTTTGCAATTGAGAGGGAATATGTTTTTGGAGGGTGACAAATGGATTTCTACCACCGATGTGCGTTACAATCTTAATAGTCAGCCTACTTATGGATTAGGAACCAACAAAAAAATAAGTAATGAGACAATTGTGCCGAGTAAGCATGATGATGATTTAGATAATTTATTACACGGTCCTAAAAAATATGAAATGATGGAGTTTGATCATTTTAGACTTTATCAAACTTTTCTGAAGCGACATGAAGATAGCCGTTTTTTTTACGGATTAGGCTATCATTTGGATATCATGTCTAATATTAAAGATAACCAATTGGATTTAGACAATGGAATTGAGACCTATCATTACATTTATCAATCCAAAAATGGTTTGCCGTTTGATAAATATACTCAGTCTGGTATTTCATTAAATGCTACTTTTGATAGTAGAGATAATATCGCTAATCCATACAGCGGAAGATATCTTTTTGCATCTTTTAGGTACAATCCTGAGTTTTTGGGATCCACAAATAATGCAAGTCAATTATGGCTTGAGTATAGAGATTATTTTAATTTGAGTAGTACTCGCCCTAGAAATTTGATAGCTTTTTGGGCATTTGGTTGGTTTGTGACAAGTGGTAAAGTACCCTATATGTTTTTACCAGCTACAGGTTGGGATATGTTTGGACGTTCAGGAAGACCCTATACAATGGGAAGATTCAGGGGTAAAGATTTAGCTTATTCTGAGGTTGAATGGCGTTTTCCTTTACAGAAAAAAAGTGAAAGATTTGGTGGAGTATTGTTTTTGAATACGGTATCTGCTACCTACGATAATGTGAACTTATTAGGGTATATGCAGTTTGGTTACGGTGCGGGTTTGCGTTATATGCTGAGCCCAAAAAACCGAATTAATATTTCTATTGATTATGGAAGAGGCGAAAATGGTGCTTCTGGTTTTTTCTTGAATTTAAACGAAGTATTTTAATTGCTTCGATGTAAAAATAAATAATGTGTAAGCCATACTTTTGAATAGTTCAGTTTCGTTTACAAAAAACCGAAATATTCATTTTTATCTAATTCTAAAATTAATTCACTTTAAAAAAACAAATTATGAAAAGTATATTTAAAGTTTTTACTGTCTCAGCGATGGTAGTAGGCACATTTGTTTACGGACAATCCAATGCTACTAAAATTACCAAAAAAGATATTGAAGCGATAAAAACATTAGCAAACAATGATGAAAAACGATTGGTCACTATTTTTAAAGACATTCATCAAAATCCCGAATTGCCTTTTAAAGAGGTAAGAACCGCGGCTATTGTTGCCAAAGAGTTTCAAAGGTTGGGATACAAAGTACTTACCAATGTAGGTATAACTGGTGTTGTTGGTATTCTTGAAAATGGAAAAGGGCCAGTGATTATGTATAGAGGAGATATGGATTGTAATGCTGTTAAAGAAACTACAGGTCTAGATTATGCTAGTACACAAACAACCAAAAATGACGACGGAATTGTAGTTCCAGTTGCCCATATGTGCGGACACGATGCGCATACCACTTGGTTGATGGGTGTTGCAAAAACCATGGTGGAGTTAAAGTCAAAATGGAAAGGGACATTGGTCTTGGTTGGTCAGCCTGCTGAGGAGAATGGTTTTGGAGCAATTAAGATGGCAGAAGAAATGTATAAAAAAGGAGTTCCTGTGGCCGATTATTTATTAGGAATGCATACCGCGCCAGTAGGAATAGGTCTTTATTTAAACATGTCAGGAGATCGAATGGCAGGAGCAGATCAATTAGATGTGGTTTTTCATGGAATAAGTGGTCATGGGTCGATGCCACAAGAAACAAAGGACCCAATTATAATGGCTGTAAATGCTATTACGCAATACCAAACTATTGTAAGTAGAAATATGGATCCACAAAGGGCCGCAGTGTTGACAATAGGCGCAATCAATGGAGGAATTGATAATAATGTAATTCCAGAATCGGTTACTGTAAAAGTAAACTTAAGATGGTTTTCTGAGAAAGACCGAATGATAATGATTGATGGTATAAAAAGGATTAATGAAGCAGTAGCTGTGGCTAACGGACTGCCAAAAGAAATGTATCCAACTTTTATTGAAAAGCAAAGAGTAAGCCCACTTAAAAATGATAAAGGACTTGTAGATAAATTAAATCCTGCTTTAGAAGAAGTATTTGGGCCTTCAAGAAATCTTCAATTTCCACCAGTTATGGGATCTGAGGATTTTCAACATTTAATTGTTGATGGTCAAAAAACAGTATATGATTATTTACTTTTAGGAATTGTTGATCCTGCTTTATTCGAGAAAACACAAAAAGAAGGTAAGATGTTTCCTTACACGAATCATAACGGTAATTTTATGGTTGATTTAAAAGCAATTCCTCTTGGAGTTGTAGTAGGAACAACTATGTTGCTTCAAGCATTTAATTAATTGATTTCACCTTTCAAAAGAAAATAGCATCCTTTTTTTGGATGCTATTTTTTTATCTCTTGTTGTGATGTCTTAAAAAAACTACCGCGATTTTCTTCTCCTAACATAGAATGCTGAACTATTAGGATTCCAATAGTAATCATATTTTTTAGTTCATAAAAAGCGGTATTCCCCTGATGATTTTGTTCGAGTTCTAGGAGTTCTTTTAGCCAATGTTTCAATTGCTTTTTTGCTTCCTTCAGATCATGATTGTTTCGAACTATTCCGGCATGTGTTCGCATCAAAAGTTGTAATTCACTTTTTATTTGACTTAAAATAGTATTGAAAATCAAGGGTAGGCGTTCTTTTTTTGTATACATGTGTATTGGACTTTTTGTTTCTTGACTATCTGGATTTTCTGAGAGATAATCATAAATCGCGTTCGAATAGGCCAAGGCTTCTAGTAGTGAATTAGAGGCTAATCTGTTGGCGCCATGTAAACCGGTTCTAGAGCATTCTCCACAAGCAAAAAGTCGCTCTACGGAAGTTTTACCATTAGTATCGACTACAATTCCACCACAAAGATAATGTTGAGCTGGGATTACTGGAATCCAATCTTTTGTGATGTCGATAGCAATGTTTTTGCAATATTTATAAATCATGGGAAAATGAGCGGTAAACGCTTCCAAATCCAAGTGGGTACAATCTAAGTAAACACAAGGATCACCTGATTTTTTCAATTCTAAATCGATACTTTGCGAAATAATATCTCTCGAAGCCAATTCTTTTCTTTCGTCATAATCTTCCATAAAACGATGTCCGTTTTTGGTGCGTAAATAGGCACCAAAGCCGCGTACAGCCTCCGAAATTAAGAACTGAGTTCCCGATGCATTATGGAATAAGGCTGTGGGGTGAAATTGGATAAATTCCATTTCTGTAATGGAGGCATGTATCCGATGCGCCATGGCTATGCCATCACCAGTTGCAATAATTGGGTTAGTAGTAAGACCGTATATCGTTCCGATTCCGCCTGTGGCTAGCAACGTATAATCGGCAAAATAAGGAAAAATAGTTTTGTCTTTTTGATTCAAAACTTGAACACCCAAACAACAATTATCCTCAGAAATCAAATCGATAGCAAAGTGATGGTCAAGAACCGTAATGTTTTCTTTGAGATATACTTGCTGTAAAATAGCGCGTTCAATCTCAAAACCCGTTTGGTCTTTGTGATGTACGACTCTGTTTTGAGAATGCCCCCCTTCTTTTCCTAAATCAAAATTGCCTTGTGCATTTTTATCAAATTGTACGCCCCAATTGATTAATTCTTGCAATCGTTTTGGTCCTTGGGTGATGACTTTTCGAACCACGGCTTCGTCGCACAAGCCATCGCCACAAATTAGGGTATCTTGAATGTGTTTTTCGTAGGAATCTTCAATTTTGTTGGTTACAATTGCGATGCCTCCTTGCGCATATTTTGTGTTTGATTCTTCGGCATTAGCTTTAGTAACGATTGTTATTTTTTTTTCTGGGAAACGTGCGGCTATTTTTAGGGAAAAAGTTAATCCCGCCACTCCAGAACCGATAATTAAATAGTTGGTTTGTGTCATTATTTGGAGCGTTCAAGCATACGATCTATAGGTACTAAAGCGCGTTCTCTAATGTCCTCAGGAACTATTATTTCAGGAGTTTCGTGCAACAAACAGTCATATACTTTTTGCAGGGTATTGACTTTCATATAAGCACATTCGCTACAAGCACAAGTGTTGTCTTCTTTTGTAGGTGCAGGAATCAAGATTTTATGAGGTACTTCTTGCTGCATTTTGTGTAAAATACCAGCTTCGGTGGCGACTATAAATTTATGGTAAGGGTTGTTTTTTACATAAGATATCATCCCGACTGTAGCGCCAATATAGTGTGCTGTTTTTAAAATATGAGTTTCTGATTCTGGATGAGCAATGATTTTGGCATCGGGGTTTTGTTTGTATAAGTCAATTAGTTTTTCTAATGAAAAAGCTTCATGCACCACACAAGCTCCGTCCCAAAGCAATAGTTCCCTTCCTGTTTTTTGACTAATATATTTGCCTAAGTTTTTATCAGCTGCAAAGAGAATTGGAGTGTCTTTGGGTATCGAATTTACAATGTTCAGCGCATTGGCAGAAGTGCACACAATGTCGGAGAGCGCTTTGACTTCGGCAGAGCAATTGACATAAGTAATGACCAAATGATTTGGATGCGCTTCTTTGAATTTTTTGAATTCATCTGGCGGACAAGAATCGGCCAAGGAGCATCCTGCATTAAGATCGGGGAGAATTACTTTCTTGTTTGGATTGAGTATTTTGGCGGTTTCGGCCATAAAATGAACACCAGCAAAAAGAATGATGGGGGCATCAACTTTGGTTGCCTCTTGAGACAAACCTAAACTATCGCCAACATAATCTGCAATATCTTGTATGCCTGCATCTTGATAATAATGCGCCAGAATGACCGCATTTTTTTCTTTTTTTAAGGCTAGTATCTTTGCTTTTAGAACGTTCATTTTTTATTTCTTTTTTAAAAATAAATTACTGTATGGGACTGTAAATGTATCTTACTCTTATTGTATTGGAAATGATAAATGTCAAGTTTAGGAGCGTTTTTGAAACCTTTCAATCCATTAATGCTTGTTTTTTGAAGGGCATTAAAATTGTTTTTTTAAATACTGGGGATTGTATTTTTAGTGTTGAGTAACATTGTTTTTAGTAATTTATGGATTTTTTTAAAAATATATTTTTAAGTTAAGTAATTTTACTTAAATTTGAAATAAGTATTTTTACTTAATTTTAAAATATAAAAAGATGAACCCAACCATACAACCTCAGTTAACCCTCGTGGGCGCTGGTCCAGGCGATGAAGAGTTAATCACTTTAAAAGCAATTAAGGCTTTGCAAAAGGCTAATGTTGTATTATATGATGCCTTAGTCAATGAGAATTTATTGCAATACACTACAGCTTCTGAAGTGATTTTTGTGGGCAAGCGATTGGGTTGTCACGCTTATACGCAAGATCAAATTAATGAGCTAATTGTAGTTATGGCTCATAAATATGGGCATGTTGTTCGCTTAAAAGGAGGGGATCCTTTTGTTTTTGGACGCGGAATAGAGGAGATCGCTTATGCAGAACAGTTCGGTATTGTTACAGCGATAGTTCCCGGAATTTCATCAGCACTGGGAGTACCCGCTGCCAACGGAATTAGTTTGACGCAACGTTGTATTGCTGAAAGTTTTTGGGTAATAACAGGAACAACGTCTAATCACGAATTGTCTAAAGATGTGTTTTTGGCAGCACAATCAGCAGCGACAGTGGTTATTTTGATGGGAATGCATAAAATAGAAGAAATTCTGGCGATTTATCAAAACCTTCGAACAGACGATTTGCCCATTGCAATTATTCAAAACGGAACTAAAAACGATCAAAAGAAAGTCATTGGCACCATTTCTACCATCGAACCGTTAATACAACAACACCAGCTTTCCTCGCCAGCAATTATCATTATTGGCGAAACCGTAAGGCAGGCTATCAAAGATATTCGCCATCTGGAAGCAGTAGGTCTAAGAGAGAATGGTGCTTAGCTCTAGTCCTTATTACCGAGTATTTATAGTTTACATTTTGATATTCACTAATCAAAAAGCACTAATTTTTACTCCAAACTCACCTTTACTTTATATTGATTGGATTTCAAAATCGATTCAATCGTGCCAAAAGTGGCAATACTTTTTTGATATTCTCTTTCCTTTTTCAAAGCAATTTGTCGCACTCCATTTTCAAAACGACTCACCTCTTTGAGCGTAGTAAGCAAAAGCCCTGGTACGGGAGCATTCTTTCCCGTTTTATCTTTAGAAACCATTGTGAAATACGAGGAATTACAATGTTTTACGACGCCAGTTTGTATGTTTTCGGCCTCAACTCTAATGCCTACAATCATCGAACTATTCCCTACAAAATTAACGCTAGCTTTCATAGTAACCAGTTCGCCCACTTCTATGGGGTTCAAAAAATTGACCGTATCTACCGATGCAGTAACGCAATAATTGCCAGAAAATTTGGAGGCGCAAGCAAACGCAATTTGATCCAATAACGATAAAATATAACCACCATGAATTTTACCACTAAAATTAGTGTGGGAGGGCAGCATTAATTCCGAGATCGTTACATAAGAAGAACTTACCGTTTTAAAATTGATTTCCATCTAAAAGAGATTTAAAGTAATTATGATTTGGGCGTGACCCGCCAGAAAAAGTCGGGTCGGGCTGTACGTTCCCGCTTCCCGATAAAAAAATCGGGAGAGCTCCACTGCCATCCCTCACGCAAAAAAAAGACGTTTTTAGTGTTTCTATTATTCTATTTAATTAATAACTTTTTTGCTTTGTTACTAGTTTAAAATCTGTTTTTGCTGCTTCACAAAGCGAACAACAGTAGGTTTCAGGTAAATGCTCAAAAAGTGTATCTTTTTCAATGCCTTGTAAACTATCCCCAAAGGCTGAATTATAAATCGTTAAGCAATTTTGACATTGATACAAATCTTGAATTTTTTCTACTTTTTTGGTCGAAGCACTGCTAATTTCTAATACAGAATCGCCTAATTTGTCAAAATACAATTTACTCAACTCAATCAGTATGGTTGGTAATTCTAATTTATCTACATCTTGCGTGTGTACAATATATTCCTTGGTATTTGGGTCAAAGTTCTTAGCAAAAAGCACGTTGTAGGTAGCTCTTATTTTTATCGTATCTAAGTCTTTTGGAGGATCGTTTTTTTCGACAACAATAGAGGTAAAATAATGACCTTCTCGGTTATAATCCGATAATCCAAAGGTGAGTCCATAGGTGCTAATATCAAATTGATCTAAGGTTCTAACTAAAAAGGTTTTAAGGCTCAAAGCCCATTCTTCGGCTACTGGCAAATGCCAATTCAATTCCAAAAGCGAATGTCTCACATTGATTCCTTTTTTTCCTAGGAACTTTTCCCAATCTAATTTTCGTTCTTTCGGAATTCCTTTGACAATAAAAGATTTCCAAGGCGTGATACAGATTTTTCCAATTTTGCAATCAAAGCAAAGGTTACACATTTCATTCAAAAACTGCAAATCATAGAGGTTGTTTCTCCAATATAATCCAAGCCAATACTGATCAATCCCCATTTTGTTCATTCCTTCATAATACGGGAATGGGTAAAACGGAATGTGTAGGGGTTGGTCTATAGTTCTATTATTTGTATCTAAAGTTTCATTGATTAATTGAAAAATCATCTCTGCAGAATCGGGTGCTTGATGTAGAATGGCTTCTATGGCATAATAAATAGACGCGATATTCCAACTATAGACCAAAACAGGATAGCGATCCATTTTCTCCCATTGAGGCAATCGAATGTACAAAAACCAATAATCTTCATGTTCCGAGGCTATAAAATTGATTTGTCCCGTAAACAAAGGCACTAATTGTTGTTTGGGATCCGTAATATTGATTTTTAGCTTTGGATTTTCTTTGAATTGTTCTAAAACATACAAAAATTTGTTGCCCGTTAGCCAAGGGGTGTTTCTAAAAATATCTGTTGCAACATATGAAGAAACAATGTTATTACCACTTTGTTCATTCGGGAAAACAAAATGATGTTTCCCTGTTTTTTCTTTATCAATAGTGTTGAAGCCTTCTGGAAAAATAATATCCTGACGGGATCCAAACGAAAGAGCCTTTTGACCTTGGGACAGCCCCATCGAGACAATTTCTTTCAATTCCCCTGGAGAAATAACTCCCCCTTTGACTATTAATCGTGTTAAATCCATTTTTTTATAGTTTTCAGCCTTTAGCTTGAAGATGTAATTACTTCTTTACACTAAATTATTTATATTTTGATATTAGCTCTTTTACTTCTGTTTTGCAACTACCACAACCCAATCCAGCACCTGTTGTATTGCATAGTTCTGTAAAATTAGTTACGCCACTTTTTATAGCTTCTTCGATGTTGCCACTGCCTACTTGGCTACAAGAACAAACTAATTTTCCTAATACAGGTTTGTTGTTAGAGTTACCTCTTAATAGAGAATTTCTTTTATCAGAAAGTTCTATTTTGCTTTCAATCATGGTTTTGAATTCTGCAAATTCGTTTTTATCTCCCATCAGGATTGCGCCAATGAGTAAATCATTTTTGACAATACATTTTTTGTAGTATCTTTTTCCTAAATCCGAAAAAATAATCTCCTCATAGGAATCGTCATTTTCTGGAACTTCAATTTCTCCTATACTACACAAGTTGATGTCCTCAAGTTTTAAAATATTCATTAAAACTGAACCTTTATAGCAGCTACTTACATCACCTGCCATATAATTGGCTAGAATGTCGGCTTGTTCTTCTGCCGCTGAGGTGATGCCATAGAGTTTGTTGTCAAATTCAGCAATTTCTCCAATAGCAAAAATACTTGGATTCGAGGATTGTAAATGTTGATTGACTTTGACGCCTCTAGCACAAGTAATTCCAGCTTCTTTGGCCATTTCAATATTTGGAATAGTGCCAATTGTATAAACAATGGCATTGGCCGTAAGGGTACGCCCACTTTTTAAAGCGATTTCCAATTCGTTAGGACGTTTGGTGCTGAAAACGGTACTAACTTCATTGTCAAAATAAATTTGAATGTCCCTAAGTTGTACTTCTTCGGCTAATAATTTACTCGAAATTCGGTCTAATTGGCGTTCCATTAATCGGGAGGCCCTTTGGATGATCGTGATTTTTACTTTTTTGTGTTTTAGCGCAGCGGCTAACTCTAAGCCTAATAATCCACCCCCTACAATTACTACATGTTGATCTTCGGGAGGTAGTCCAGTTTGATCTAAATAGGTTCTAAGCCGATCGGCATCTACTTTTTTTCTCATAATAAAACGCCCAGGTAAGTGTAATTGCGCGTTTTCAGGAACAAAAGGACGGCTGCCTGTTGCCAGTATTAAAGTATCATAGCTATGTGATAGGCCTTGGCTATCTTCTATTGATTTGCTAGCGGTGTTGATGGCATTTATGGCAATATTTGATTGTAAAGTGATATTTAATTTACCCAAGGCTTCTGCTTTAATCTTCTGAAGTTGTTCCCATGAAAGTTCCGCAGTCACATATTCAGGAAGTAAAACTCTATTGTAGAATGGATTTTCTTCATTCGAAAAAACAATGATTTCATCTTCACTATTGAGTTCTCTGTAGTTTTGAATGAATCGAAAGGCGGCAGCACCAGCGCCAATAACGGCGATTTTTTCTACGGGTTTTATATACTTTTTAATGGCTACTGTGGTGTATTTAAAATCGGGCTCCTTTGAGATAGGATCTACTAGAATATTGGTAAGATTGTTGGTGCGATTCAAATCGTTATCTAGTTGTTTTCCCCAATGCATAGGCAAAAAAACGACCGATTCTCTTATAGTATTCGATACTTTTGCTTTGACTCGTACGGAACCATTTTTGCTAGTAACCACTACGATATCTCCAGATTTTATTCCTTCTTTGTAGGCATCTATGGCATTGATGTCTAATACCGGACTTGGAATATGAGTCATCAATCGGGACACTTTTCCAGTTTTGGTCATGGTGTGCCATTGGTCCCTAATTCTTCCGGTGGTTAGAATAAAAGGGAATTCAGCACTAGGGGCTTCCGAGGTGTTTTCTATGGCCGTTGGAATATTGAATATTGCTTTTTGAGACGGGGTATAAAATTTTTTATCGGTGAATAATCGAGGTGTTCCTGGATGTCCATAATCAGGGACAGGCCACTGGAAAGTACCTTCGTTTTGTAATCGGTTATAGTTTAAGAACGAAATGTCGAGGTTAGTATTTTTAGTTAATAAGGTATGTTCACGAAAGATTTCTTCGGTTTTGGCATAATCAAAACCGCTAAAATTCATTTTTTTAGCAAAACGAGTCAGTATTTCTACATCCGGTAAGGCTTCTCCAGGCGGATTAATACCTTGGGCTAAATAAGAGATGCGACGTTCAGAATTGGTCATGGTACCTTCTTTTTCTAGCCATCCTGCGGCAGGTAAAAGTAAATCAGCATATTTTGTTGTGTCAGAGCGATTTGAAATGTCTTGAACGACAACAAACTTGGCATTTTCTAGTGCTTTTTCTACGCGTCTAGAGTCGGGTAAGCTCACTAATGGATTGGTGCATATTATCCATATGGCTTTCATTTTACCTGAAGCCAAAGCATCGAACATTTCGGTAGCGGTTAGTCCGGGTTGTTCAGAAATGTCTGAAACGCCCCAAAAATCAGCTACTTCTTTGCGATGAATAGGATTGTTTAATTCTTTGTGGGCAGCCAATAAATTGGCCATACCACCCACTTCTCGGCCTCCCATAGCATTGGGTTGTCCAGTTAGTGAGAACGGGCCCGAACCTGGTTTTCCGACTTGTCCCGTAAGTAAAGAAAGGTTCAATAGGGCCGTGTTTTTATCAACACCTATAGCACTTTGATTAAGCCCCATGGCCCAAAGTGATAGAAAACCTTTGGCTTTGCCAATCCAATCTGCGGCAAGTTTGATATCATTAACAGCAATGCCACATAACTTTGAGGCTTTTTCTAACGAACTCGCTCCAACTAATGCTTTATAGGCTTGGTAGTTTTCGGTATGATTTTTTATAAAATCCTGATCGGCATAGCCCTTTTCAATGATTCTTTTGGCTAAGGCATGGTATAAAACAATATCTGTGCCTGGGATAATTTGTAAATGCAAATCGGCATTTAGAGCCGAGTCTGTTTTACGAGGATCTATGACAATAATTTTTACTTTAGAATTTTTGGCTTTGTGTTGCTCAATTCGTTTAAACAAAATAGGATGACACCAAGCAGGGTTGGCTCCTGTAATTAGGAAAGTGTCTGCGAGCTCGATATCATCATAAGCGATAGGAACCGAATCTTCTCCAAATGTTTTTTTGTACCCCGCAACTGCCGAGCTCATGCATAAGCGGGAGTTGGTATCTATATTATTGGTTTTCAAGAAGCCCTTTACGAGTTTGTTAACTAAATAGTATTCCTCTGTTAAGCATTGTCCAGAAATGTAAAACCCCACACTATCCGGGCCATGTTTTTTGATAATAGTCGAAAAAACAGCAGCAGCTCGGTCTAATGCTTGGTCCCAATTGACACGTTCTAGTGGTTGATTTCTGCTCCAGCGCATTTCTGGATATAAAATGCGATCCGAGGTATCATTGGCTACATAATGTAGATTCATTCCTTTGGAGCAAAGCATTCCTTTGTTTACCGGATGGTTAGGGTCACCTTTTACACTTACCCCTTTTTTAGCATCATTTGTAACAAGGATACCGCAACCAACGCCGCAATAGGAACAGGTAGTTTTGATTTCAGAATTTTGCATTATTACACTTCTTTATTTATACTTTTCTTTATTATGATTACCTAAAATTGGATTTCGATAATTCAGTTGTAAAAATACGTATTTTTACGTAAAAATACGTATGTGATTTGTTTTTTTTCTTAAGTTTGAAGAGAAATAAGGGATCATAGAAAAGCATAGCTCATTTTTTAGAATACCATAATTTAGGTAATCCTAAAAACAAAATAATTCAGGGAATCGATGCTATAATGCTTTTTATCCTTTGTATAAAAATGAATCTAACCTCAAAATAGATGCAATTATGAAAGAAGCATTGGCCCATTGTGATAATTGTTTCAATGAAAACTGTTTTATAAAAAAACATCTTCATTTAGAACAAATGAAGCGCTTTATGGATAAAAAAAATAGTTTTATATGCAAAAAATCGCATCAGTTTATTATTGAAGGAGCACCTACACAAGGGCTTTATTTTATTAAAAAAGGAAAAGTAAAAACGGTAAAAACGGGCATTAACGGAAGAGAACAAATTGTGCGTTTAACGAAAGACGGTGATACTCTGGGATTTCGAGGGTTCGGAACGAGCAAGCGCTATTTGATAGGGGCTTATGCTTTGGTAGATACCGTTTTGTGTAATTTTAGCAATGAAGTGATGCTCGAAATTTTACATACAGTACCAGAATTCACTTTTGATTTGATGTTGTTTTATGCAGAGGAATTGAATAAAAGTGAAAACAACATTCGGAAAATCGCCCATATGAATGTACGCGAACGCGTGATCGACACCTTATTATATATACATAGTAAATTTGGTCAAACAGATGGCACTATTGATTTAGAATTATCTCGCAAAGAAATAGCTGATTTTGCGGGTACTACCGAGGAACAAGTTACTCGAATGATCTCTAGTCTAAAAAAAGATCAATTGATTGAAACTTTAGGCAAGAGAATTGGACTGATCAATATTGCTAAACTTAAAGCCGAGATTATGGATCATAAATACATTTAAAACAATATTTTGTATATAACTAGTTATAGCTATAGCCGTTCATGCCTCTTTATGAGGCTTTTTTTATGGATTGGATTTTTATTTTGCTGATAGTAAATGTACCAGTGTTGATTATCTACGTACTTTATTTCTGATAACATCCTGTATTTGCTGAGATGAGCGATTTTTTGCTGCGAAAACACATAAAATGAACTACATTTTAGTGGTAAAAAAAGGGAAGTAAAAAGAGTTTTTTGTTTGTAAAAATGCAATACGTAAGTAGTAATACGTATTTATATTTGTAATGTACTAATCAAAACAGAAAACTATGCTAACCATTACCAACCATTCATCAAGAAAAGAAGTAGTAGAAAAGTCAAAAAAAGGAAATACGATAGCTTTGATTGCTGGAGTTGTCGCTTTTTTTTCTATTTCTTCAGCCAAAGCACAATTAACAGCAACAGGACAAATTAGAGAAAGAACAGAGATTAGAGGAGGATTTGGAACCTTACAAAAAGAAGGTGAAAAAGCAGCTCTTTTCAACAGTCAGCGTGCCAGATTGAATTTAGGATACTCAGGTTACCGATTTAAAATTTTTACAGCATTACAAGATGTAAGAGTATGGGGGCAAGACGCGTCCTCAATCAATAGAACCACAACCGAGGCGAATAATGGTATCTTATTGCACGAAGCTTGGGGAGAAATAAGTTTAATAGACACCCTAAGCACCATTCAAAATTTCTCTGTAAAAATTGGCCGTCAACAAATTTCTTATGACGATCAAAAAGTATTGGGAGGACTAGACTGGTTACAACAAGGACGTCGCCATGATGCAATTGTATTCAAATACGCCAACAAAGGTTGGACAGCCGATGCAGGTGTGGCTTTTAACCAGAATAAAGAACTTAGTTCAGGTACGATTTACAACGGAACCAATCCAGCCTATGGTGCAGGAACAAACGGAATTGGAACGCTTTACAAATCCTTTCAGTATTTATATGTAGATAGAAAGTTTTCTTTTGGAGATATTTCCTTTTTGTTCTTTAAAGACGATTTTAATAAGTATACCAATGTCACATCTGGAATCCCAGCAGTGGTTACAAAAGTCAATACAGAAGGAGTTTGGAGCCGTAACACCACAGGTTTTTTCTTCAATACTTTTGTGACTCGAAAGTTGAATCTTACAGGAAGTGCATATCATCAAGGCGGAAAAGACAAAGATGGACGATCTATAAATGCTAATCTTGCCTCAGTAACTGCTAGCTATCAATTGGGTCGCAAATGGTTTGTAGGACCAGGTATTGATTATTTATCAGGAGATGATGGAACAAAAGCAGTTACTGCTACTAGCAAAAATAATCGTTTTGATCCCTTGTATGGAACACCACACAAATTCTGGGGGTATATGGATTATTTTTATGTAGCAAGCGGTTTCGGTAAACAAGGATTGCTAAACTATTTCCTAAAAGCAAAATACAATGCTAAAGATAATTTGAGTTTCACTTTTGATTTGCATGGATTTGAATCAGCCAATACTTTGGCAGGGAATCTCAATAAATATCTAGGAACAGAGTTAGACATTACAGTAAAATATGGCTTGACTAAAATGATCAATCTAGAGGCAGGGTATTCTTATATGCAAGCAACAAATACTATGGCTTCTGCCGCAGTGAAAAATGTTGTAAATGCTGATTTAACGCCTCACTTTGGCTACATTATGCTCAATATTACCCCTAATTTTTTAGCGAAAAAGTAATTGGTGGGAGGGTGTTAGGTATAATTGAACCAAACCACAAACTATAAACCATAAAACAAAGAATATGAAAACATTAATAAATAAAGCCATACAATCTATTTTTATGATTGTAGCTGTCGCTCTTTTTCAATCTATGGCGGCACAAAATGACCCTGTTAGATTAGGATTTATTCCCTTAACCGATTGTTCACCAATTGTAATGGCAAAAGAATTAGGATTGTTCAAAAAGTATGGGGTAGAGGTAGTAGTGACCAAAGAATCCTCTTGGGCCAATGTTCGTGATAAGATTTTAACAGGCGAACTCGATGGAGCTCATTGTTTGTACTCTATGCCGTTCTCTGTGTATACAGGAGTAGGAGGAAAAGCAGGTTCAGAAATGATGATTGCCATGATGCTTAACGTAAACGGTCAAGCCATTACTTTATCCAATGATTTTTGTGGTAAAGTGGGGTTCAAACAAATGAACAAAGTTACTCCAGTAGTTGCAGCCAAATTGAAAGCTGAGAAAGAAGTCACTTTTGCCATGACTTTTCCTGGAGGAACACACGATTTGTGGTTGCGTAATTGGATGTCTGTGGCAGGATTGAATCAAAAAGCCGTTAAAATCATAACCATTCCACCACCACAAATGGTTGCCAATATGAAAGTGGGGAATATGGATGGATTTTGTGTGGGCGAGCCTTGGGGAGGTGTAGCGGTAAAGCAAGGAGTTGGATTTACTCAAGTTGCCTCTCAGGATATTTGGAAAGACCATCCCGAGAAAGCCTTGGTAGTCAACAAAGAATTTAGTGCCAAACGCAGAACCGATTTAGTAAAAGTTATGAAAGCGGTAATGGAAGCCTGCAAATGGCTTGACGTACCATCAAACAGAAAAAAAGCAGCCGCCATCATTGGTAAAGCGCCTTATGTAAATGCTCCAGCCGATGTTATCGAATCGAGATTAATGGGAGACTACAACTTAGGATGCAACCAAGGAGTTGAAATCTATGACAATGATTACATGTTGTTTCATAAAGGCGGAATGGTAAATTATCCTAGAAAATCACATGCTATTTGGGCTATGGCACAGTTTGTTCGTTTTGGCTACTTAAAGGAAGCCCCAAATTATTCCGCTATTGCCGACAAGTTAATTTTGGATGATTTATACAAAGAAGTGGCCAAAAGTATGAATGTAAAAGTACCAAACGACGATATGAAACCTTTTGCCTTAACGATGGATAAAACCGTATTTGATCCTTCCAATCCCGCAGCTTACCTAAAAGTGGTTAAAAAGTAATACAAACTATAAGTCATATTAGAAAATAAAAGTACGGGGCTATCTGTATTGAAAGTAAAAATAAGTCAAACAAAAAAAGTGTGATTCACTTAGATGAACTTCAGCTTTACTTATCCCTATTCAGATAAAACGGCTATGACTTATATGTTTAAAAAAAATAATATTAACATTTAAGTCATATTAGAAAACAAAAGTACTGGGCTATCTATATTAAAAGTAAAAATAAGTCAAGCAAAAAAAGTGTGTTTCACTTAGATGAACTTCAGCTTTACTTATTCCTATTCAGATAAAACGGCTATGACTTATATGTTTAAAAAAAATAATATTAACATTTAAGTCATATTAGAAAACAAAAGTATTGGGCTATCTATATTAAAAGTAAAAATAAGTCAAGCAAAAAAAGTGTGTTTCACTTAGATGAACTTCAGCTTTACTTATCCCTATTCAGATAAAACGGCTATGATTTATATGTTTAAAAAAATATCATTAACATTTAAGTCATATTAGAAAATAAAAGACAGGTTTAAGCCTTTTGAAAGTAAAAAAAGACAAATAATTAATGTGTTTGTTTGAATTAGAACTTCAATGCTTCCTGTGTGGTTGAATTTAGCCACGGATTTTACGGATTAAACTGATTTAGCTAAATCTTACATGTCCTTCAATTCCTTATATGGTTCAAAAAAACACACAATTTTACTCCAATACTTTTATGACTTATATGTTTCAAACAATAAAAAAAATAGAAATTTAATTAGCATACCATGTCAGATAAAAACTCCCTTACCATCGATGCTTTGAGTGCTGAAAGTATTCAAGAGCAAGCCATTGCTACAAGTAGTGATCAAGGAAAAGCAAACTTGAAATTGTTAGTCACAAACCTGCTTCAAAAATCAAAATCATCTTTATTTGCCTTAGTTGGATTGTTTTTGTTTGGCGGATTTTGGAGCCTCATAAGTTATTTTACAAAGCAGGCTTTACCAGGTCCAGTAGCCACACTTACCGTGCTCAAAGAAATGTTGAGCGATCCCTTTTATGATTATGGTCCTAATGACAAAGGTATCGGATTGCAGTTGTTTACCTCCATCAAAACCGTACTTTCAGGATTTTTAATAGGATCCTTGTTTGCCATTCCTATCGGAATATTGATGGGAGCCAGCACCATTTGCAAACAAATCTTTTATCCTATTGTTCAATTATTAAAACCAGTATCGCCTTTAGCGTGGTTCCCAATAGGGTTGGTGGTATTTAAAGACACAGGAATTGCTACTATTTTTATCGTTTTCATTACCTCATTGTGGTCCACGCTTATCAATACCTCTTTTGGAGTAGGGTCCATACCACAAGATCATAAAAACGTGGCTAAAGCCTTTGGTTTTTCCAAAATGCGTTACCTCACAAAAATACTGATTCCCTATAGCTTACCACACATCATCACCGGATTACGATTGAGTATTAGTGTGGCTTGGTTAGTGATTGTAGCAGGCGAAATGCTTTCTGGAGGCGCAGGAATCGGGTTCTTCGTCTGGGATAGTTGGAATGCCTTAAGCCTAGAAAAAGTGATTTCGGCCATTATCATTATTGGTCTAGTAGGCTTACTTTTCGACAGAATATTTACCTATATCGAACACAAAGTAGCCTACAAAGGGTAAAAAAATGTTTTAAGTTTTAAGTTTAAGGTTGTTTAAACCGGATAAGGTCTTGAAAAACTTTAAACCCTATTAAACTTTAAACAACCTTAAACCTTGTCAAAACCTCAAAAAAACAAATCAAAATGAGCTATTTAGAAATCAAAAACTTAGAAATATCCTTCCCAACTCCCAAAGGGAAATATACCGCTGTACGTGATATTAACTTATCCATCAAAAAAGGCGAAATCATTTCCATCATTGGTCACTCTGGATGCGGAAAATCAACCATTATGAATGCCATCGCTGGAATGTTAATACCCTCAGGAGGCTCAGTCGAATTAGACGGGAACACCATCAAAGGCCCAGGTCCTGATAGAGGTATTGTGTTTCAAAACTACTCCTTATTGCCTTGGTTGACGGTTCACGAAAACATTTTTCAAGCCGTAGATTCGGTAATGAAATGTTCCAAAAAAGAAAAACACGATATCGTAGATGCGAATCTAAAAATGGTCAATCTTTTAGAACATCGTGACAAGTTACCGGGACAGTTATCCGGAGGAATGAAACAAAGAGTAGCAATTGCAAGAGCTTTTGCCATCAATCCAGGCGTACTACTTTTGGACGAACCTTTTGGAGCATTAGATGCCTTTACCAAAAGTTCGATGCAATTAGAAGTCTTGAAATTGTGGAATCTCAACAATCGTGACAAAACCATCATTATGATTACGCACGATATTGAAGAGGCTTTGTTTTTATCAGACAGAATTGTGGTACTAAAAGACGGCCCGTCGGCTACCATTAGAGAAATTGAAGAAGTGCATTTGCCAAGACCAAGAAACAAAATTGAAATAGTTAAATTACCCGAATACATTGAGTTAAGAGATCGTTTGCTCCACTTATTGACCGATACATTTTCCATTGAAGATATGGGGATGACCTATAAGAGTTAGTTTCAATTAAATTTGGTGGAGGAATCCTTGCGTTGTTTAGGCAATCGGCAAGGATTTTTTTTGATTTAAAGTAGCATTGAATGGAATGGACTTTAGCTCGTTCAATTTTTTTTATTTATTTTTCATGCCTGCCCACTATGTGTAACAGCAATTCAACTATGGAACAAGGACGACACCGATGGTGCAGATTTTCGCTGATTTGTATATGAAATCGCCATTAACAACAGGTTTGTTGCAAACAAACATCAATAAGTAAAAGGTGACCCGACGAAGTGAATTGGCGAAGCATACCATATATGACTGCTAACAAATAACTTTTACATATATGAAAAATCCGTTTAAATCTGCGCCATCCGCGTGCCATTTTTAGTATTGGTACAAGTAACGGATTGTCTTTTTTTTTGTTTATAAAGTTTGAATAGGAATGGGCTTTGGCTCGTTCTTTAAAATAGCATTGATGAATTTGAATGTTATTTTTTGTAGAGATTGAATAGGAATGGGCTTTAGCTGTTTGAATGTTATTGTTTTTTTGTAGCATTTGAATAGGAATGGGCTTTAGCCGTTCCAATGTTATTGTTTTTTTGTAGAGATTGAATAGGAATGGGCTTTAGCCCATTCGTTAAAGCAAGATTCATATTAGGCTTTAGCCAAAACCTACCCTAACTTTGTCTAAAGTCTATATTCATAATTATAGCATCTCACTTTAGCGAGACACTATAGATTTAACACAAAGGGTGATTTATGGGACTAGTTCAAATCACGTCATTTCTAAAATAGGAACGTAAACAAGCAAAAAAAGAATAAAATTATATCCAGACCTGTGGTATAATCTTATTCTTTTTTTAAGCTAGTAACCCTAGGATGCAGTTTCTATTCAATATTCTTGGTTTTGATAGCATATTTTACCGCCAATACAAGAAGTCCAGTAATGAAGATGATGATTCCGAGTGAATAAAAGGCATTCGTATAATCAATTAATTCTTTCGTTTGTGAAAGTCCATTAGTGTCGACTACTTCTTTAGTAAATTTTACAGCTTTTGCTTTAAACAAAAAGGCAATCAACATAGCACCGATATTTCCACCCGCTCCTACAATTCCAGCAACGCTACCAACAGCTTTGGGATTAATAAAAGGGACAAGACTATAAGTGGCACCATTTGCCATTTTTAGGCTCATACCAAAAAGGAACATTAAGAAAATAGCTAGTCCAAGCTGTTCCGTCAACCCAAAGAAAATAATACCAATTCCCTCAACAATCAAAAGTAGTGCAAGCAATAAGTTTTTTCCAGAAAAACCATATATTTTGCCTATTTTATCCGCTACTATTCCACCCAAAGGTCTCGCAAAAATATTAATCAAGCCGAAGATTCCTGCGCATAATCCTGCTGTTTTTAAACTTGCACCAAATGTATCTGTGAAGTAAATAGGAGCAAAATTGTCAATAGTAATTTCAACACCAAAACAAGCCGCATAAGCAATCGTTAATACCCAAGTACGGTAATCTTTTACAGCTAGCATAAAGGTATTTTCTTTGTTTTGATTCCCAATTCCTAATTCTTTATAATTTCCGTTGGGTAAATCTTTAGTATACCTTACATAGATAAAAGCACAAATTAAAAGTAAAACACCTGGAACAACCATCGCGTATCTCCAGCTATCTTCGTGTGTACAAAAACCAAGTCCTACAAATCCAGCTGCTATGAGAGGCATTGTGATATTTGCCAATCCAGCGCCCGCATTTCCAAATCCTCCTGCTGTAGCGTTTGCGGTTCCCTTAATCGAGGGAGCAAACATCACCGAAGTATGAAATTGAGTAATAACAAAAGAAGCTCCAATCACACCGATGGCTAATCGAAACAGTAAAAAACTCTCATAAGATTGTGAGGTACCTATTAATAATACAGGTACAGAACATAGCACTAACAGCCAAGTATATACTAATCGTGGACCATAGGCATCCACCAGTCGGCCAATGAGAAGTCTTGCTATAATTGTTGCAGAAACAGAGGCGATTTGAATATTTCCCAATTGATCTTTGGTAAGGTGTAACTGTTCTTTTGCTAAGGGCATAAGTGATGCCATACCAAACCAGGCAAAAAAACTAAAGAAAAAAGTAAGCCAAGTAATATGGAAAGTGCGCATTTGAACGCCTTTAAAACTAAAAATGTTTAAGCTAGTAAGCGGTTGATTGGTCGAGATTGTGCTCATATTCTATGGGTTAATTGTTTTACATTATTTCACTACGTAGACAAAATGCTTAACTAAGTATTTTGTCTGTTTTCATAGCAAAAATAATGACGAATAGCCGAAGAAAACCTGCTAAAACGCAGTTTTTATAAAATAATTACGTAAAAATACTTAATTTAAATAAGTATTTTATTTAATTTGTTGATTTATAAGTAGCAAGATTGTATAAAATAGATTTAAAATTGAGGGAAAGAAGGTAAATGCCTTTATCTAGATCCACTTTTTTTTGATATAAGACTGTAATTCCATTAGGAAACCTAAAAGCAAAAAAAAGTGGTAATCATTTACCACTTGAAACTGCTGCTACGATACGTACGTTGTTTATTATTAAAGAAGTGAAAAGTCTTTTGCTTTATTGGCCAATTCGATAAGATTTTTTACTTTCAGCTTTTTCATCAAATTGAAACGATGTACTTCAGCAGTTCTTTTACTAATTTCTAGGGCTTCGGCAATTTCTTTATTGCCTTTTCCTGACAATAGGAGTTGTAAGATTTCTTTTTCTCTTTTGGTAATTACGAGCTCCTCCTCTGGTAGTGGTTTGTTGTCAGGGGTGAGTGTTGGAGTGCTATTTGTAAGTTGATTGATTAATATAGACGAAATATCTCCACTAAAATATTTACCTCCATTAGCCACGGTGTATAATGCTTTAAGGAACTCCTCTTTGCTTGAGCCTTTTAATAAATACCCGTCTGCTCCAGCTTTGATGGATTGTAGGACATATTCTTCAGATTCGTGCATTGAAAGTACTACTATTTTTACTGGATTTTTTTCTTTTCTAATCTTTTCAACTACTTCAATTCCTGTAAAATAGGGCATTCTGATATCAACAATTAGTAAATCAGGTTTTTCGGAAGCGACAGTAGTTAAAGCCTCTTGTCCATCAGTAGCTTCACCTACAACGGTAATATTATGTTCATTCTCTAATAAAGATTTGATGCCATCACGAACAAATACATGATCATCTGCTAATACTACTCGAATGGGATTATGCATAAGTATTTTGTTTTATTATAAGTACAATTAACTAATAGGAGGGGCTAAGATACGTATTTTTAAATGATTTTTTAATTTGGAGAGAAGTATACGTAGAATGTCATTTTTTATATGGGTATATTAAAAGTAATTCTTGTTCCTTCATGTAGGATCGAATTGATGAAAACACGACCATTAATATATTGTACTCTTTCTTTCATAAAAATCAACCCCATACCCGATTCACTGTTGCGTTTTTTTTCTACTTCTTGTAAATCAAATCCTTTTCCGTTGTCGTCTATGATGATGCTCAGTAAGGACCCACTATGGGATAGTTGTACGATGATGTGAGACGAATCGGCATATTTTATGGCGTTATTAATGGCTTCCTGAGTTAATCTGTAAATATTGATTTCGATTAATGATTCCAATCGTTGATCAAAACCGGTTTTATTATAAAACGAGATGTTTTTTCCGGTCAATTTTGAGAGCTCCAAACATAGCTTTGTCAAGGAAGAAACGATACCATGATCACTTAGTTCGGGAGGCATTAGATTGAAAGTAGCAGTACGAACACCTTTTATAATATCAAGTGAAAGTTGTTTTAAATACTCGATTTTTTGGGCTGTTTTTTCTTTATCATCAAGGTTGATGCTCTCTAAGCTAAATTTTAATCCGGTCAACATTTGTCCAATACCGTCATGTATTTCTTTTGCTATACGATTTTGTTCGTTTTCTTGATTTTCAATAATCTTACTCGAAATTATCTTTTGCTGATTTATTTTGGCCTCACTACTTTCAATATTGAGGCGCTCTACTTCTTGCTCTGCTTTTTTGCGTTCGGTGATATCAAAACAAATGATTAATAGCTCCAATTCTCCTTTTTTTATGGTTACAGGAGCCATGGAGAGATCTAACCAAATGGCATTACCCTCTTTATTGGTAAACGTAATTTCTCCTTGCCATCCGCTTTTGCTTTTTTTAGCAATAATACTATCAAGGGTACCTTGTTCTTTTTCAATTGCCGTAAGAACTTTAGAGAATCTTTGGTCAGCTTGGGAACGATTATAATGAATGAGTTTTGAAAATTTTTCGCCTATATGAATCAAGGTTCCATTGGGAGATACTCTACAATAGAGTAATGTGTTTTCCATGGCATAGTTTAAAGATTTGAGCTCTTTGACAGAGTTTTCTTTTATTTCGCTCAAAACTTCGGTATTGTAAGCCAATTTTAAAGCTTTTCGTTCTGATGTGAGTAGTTTTGAAACTAACATCTCAATCTTCTTATTGGTGGGTTTGAAAATGAAAAGAAATTCTAAAATCAATACCAGTAAGGTAAAAAGCAATATACCGTATTCGGTTTTACTTTGGAGGGTTACTTTTTCTAAAGCTTCTTGATCGTATTGTTCGACAATTTGATTCATTTTCGTCAAAAAAACACGCTCATTGGCTAAAACAATTGCTAATAGTTTTTCATATTCCTCGGTATTTTTTACAGCATTTTTACTTTGCAGATACTGTTTACTTGCCGAGATCATGGCTTCGAAGTTGGGTTGAATGGATTGGTAGAGTTCGTTCAACAGCGCACTTTTTTCTTTTGGGAAACCTAATTTTTCATTGCCATAGACTAAAGCCTCATGATTGAATTTCCATTTGCCAAGTATCGAATCAATTTTTTGTTTTTCGATATCAATTTTAGAGGAATCGGTTATGAAATGAAGAATCAAAAGTTCTTTGGTTAGTTTTTGACTCAACATTCTTTGTTTTCCTGAAGTGTTGATGATTTTAGAATCGCTTAATTGTGCGTTGAGGTTGTACTGTAAAATAAACTGACTAACCAAAACTGTTAGTGCAATGGTTAGTAAGGCAAAGAGATACAATCTCCTTAAATTTTTGAAGGAAATTGAATCTGCTGTAGTGTCGTTTTTGGGGCTAGCCATACTCAATTATAAGCCTAATGCCTCTTTTATGAGTTGTAAATTCGATGGAGAAAAAGACAAAGTGAGTGCAGTTTGCTGTCCTTTTTCAGACATTTTATTCCAGGTTTTTACAATGATGTTTTTAAGTTTTTCGGTATCGTGCTTTTGAGCAAAATCCTCTAGGTAATATTCTAAAAATACCAAGCAAATTACGTCCTCAAGCAATTGAGTTTCTGGATCTTTTTTTAGTAATTTTTTTTCAATCAAAAAACAAACACGATCTATAAATGGGGTGTCGTAACCGACTTCTTCAAGAATCAAAGTGGTTTTTGAGGCGTGAAATTTTTTAAGTGATTCCCTCCATTTTAAGTAGCCCACTCGATCCATAGGATACGAATTTCTCGCGATTTCCCATCGGCAAATGTGTTGCGCTTTTGCGGCAATTTGAACAGCTTCGGATGCATCTGGTGCAAAGTCCATTAAGCGAGCTAGCATTCGGTTGGAATACAATAATTCTTTTGCAATTAAGGTCTCAGCTGCCATTTCAGTGTTTGGATCTTTTGCATTGGCAGCATCGATACGTTGTATTGCATTTTGAAAACGAGAGAGATTCATTGATAAGTAGATTAAGTGTGCTTTTGCAAATAACGTTCTATTTTTTAAGCTGGTTTACTAAAAAAAAGGATGCTATTTTCATCCAAATATACATAATTAATCCAAAAAGCCAACGAAGACCTCGTCTCCTTCAATCTTTACGGGGTAGGTTGCAATTTTGTAATCTTCTCCATTTAAGTTGCTTCCGTCAATGAGGGAAAAGGTTTTTTTATGCATTGGGCAAGCTATTTTGGGAATGCCTTCTGCAGAACCGGTCATTCCTCTTGATAAGACCATTTCCATTTTGTGAGGGCATGCATTCTGACAGGCGTACCAAGCATTTCTTCTTTCAAAATTGAAAACGGCTATTTGCTTGTTTTTATATTTAATGCAACCGCCTCTGTTACTTGGAAAGTCCTTGATATGGCCTGCTTTGAACCAAACTTTTACATGTTCTGTACCTACGGTTTCGTAGCGTTTTATTAATTCTTCCATAAGGGTATTTTTTTAGAGTAACGCTTGACTCTTTCCTAAGAAAAGGAGGAGTTAGGAAAGAGAGAGCGTCAAGGGAAACGTTATTTTTTAGTCATTACTTTACCAAGGCTTTGGCATTTTTTGGTCTCTAAGTGGGACAAATTCTATGTTTTCATCCTTTTTATCTGTATTCACGAAATGGCTGAAACGTTTTAAAAGTCTTGGTTTTTCAAGCACTTGTTTCCATTCGCATTCAAAAGTGCCTACTAGATTTTCCATTTCATTTTCTAAAGTGTTGCAAATGCCAATACGATCGTGAATGATGATTTCTTTTAAATAATCTAATCCACCTTCTAGTTTGTCCAGCCAAGTAGCGGTTCTTACCAAAGGACCTGCCGTTTGGATATAGTACATCAAGAAACGATCTAGATATTTTATAACGGTTGCTTTATCTATCTGTTCGGCTAAAAGTACGGCGTGTTTTGGGTTAGCACCTCCATTACCACAGATGTAAAGATTCCAACCTCCTTCTACTGCGATCACGCCAAAGTCTTTGCCTCTTGCCTCGGCACATTCTCGGATACAAGCAGAAACACCGCCTTTGAGTTTGTGTGGGGCACGAATCCCTTTGTATCGGTTCTCGAGTTCAATGGCAAAACCTGCGCTATCGTCCATGCCATAACGACACCAAGCATTGCCTACGCAACTTTTTACTGCTCTTAAGGATTTGCCATACGCATGGCCACTTTCGAACCCGTTTTCGATTAAAATTCTCCATATTTCAGGGAGATCTCCTACGTGAGCTCCAAACAAATCTACACGTTGAGCACCAGTAATTTTGGTGTATAAATTAAATTGTTTGGCTACTTCTCCAATCACGATTAGTTTTTCGGGTGTGATTTCACCTCCAGCAACACGGGGAACAACCGAGTAGGTGCCGTTTCGTTGGATGTTGGCCAAAAAGCGATCATTGGTATCTTGGGTCGTAACGTGTTTGTTAGCAGTGTCATTATAGATGCTGGAAAAAATGGAGGCGATAACTGGCTTGCATACTTCACAGCCATCTCCGTTGCCATGATGGTCGATTACTTCGTAGAAGTTAACATATTTATTGATTTTCACTAAATCAAAAAGTTCTTGTCTGGTGTATTGAAAATGTTCGCAAATGTTTTCTTTTACTTCTTTTCCGATTGATTTTTGAGCTGCTTTTACCAAGTCTACCACCATTGGTTTACAGCCACCACAGCCTGAAGTAGCTTTGGTAAGTTTGACTACATCCGAAAGTGTTTCGCAACTTCCTTCGGTGATGGAACAGCAAATGGCGCCTTTGGTTACATTCTCGCATGAACAGATTACGGCAGTATCAGGCAAATCCATTGCGCTCCCCATAGTGCTGCTTTCGCCTCCTCGTGATCCTAGTATTAAATCTTCTGGATTGGCAGGCAAAGCCAAAGCATTGTTATAAATCTGAAACAACGCATTATAATCAGAGGAATCACCAACAAGAATACCTCCAAGTAAGGTTTTGCCGTCTTTGCTGACATTGATTCTTTTGTAAATGCCGTTGAATTTATTTTCATAAACGATAGCAGTTACTTCGTTATTTTCTATGAATGGATCACCAAAACTCGCCACTTCAACACCTATTAACTTTAATTGTGTCGACATATCAATGGTTTCTCGCATCGTTTTTGAGCCTTGGAGTATTTGCTCCGCGGCCACATCGGCCATTTCGTAACCGGGTGCTACTAAGCCATAAATCATGTTATGGTATAACGCTACTTCACCAATAGCATAAACAAAAGGATCTGATGTTTGCATTTGATTGTTCACTACGATTCCTCCACGATCACCAACAACTAATCCAGCGACTCTTCCGAGTTCGTCACGTGGTTTGATCCCAGCAGATATGACTAGCATGTCTACTTTAAGTAGCTCATCGTTGGCAAACATCATCCCTTTGATAGAATCTTCTCCATCAATATATTGTGTCGCTTTATTAAGATGAATGCCTATGTTGAGCGCTTCGATTTTAGCTTGCAGCATATTACTAGCGCCCTGATCCAATTGTCTAGGCATTAATCGTGGAGCAAACTCTACTACATGCGGGTTTAATCCCAGATCCCGAACGGCTTTTGCGGCCTCTAGTCCTAACAAACCGCCGCCAAGAACCGCTGCTTCTGAAGCGCCTTTGGCTTTTATCTTTTTGGCGTAGGCCATAATGGCATCTAAATCTTCGATAGTTCTGTACACGAAAACGCCTTCTTTTTCTACACCTTTTATTGGTGGGACAAATGCAGCCGAACCGGTTGCTAATACTAAGTAATCGTACGTATAAATGTTGTTAGTATGTGTGGTAATGCTTTGGTTTGTAGTGTCAAGCGACGTAACTAATTCTGAAGTGTTTAATGTAATGTTGTGAGTTTCATACCAATCTGCTGTTGATAATGCTAAATCATCAGCACTTTTTCCGTTAAAATATTCACTCAAATGAACTCGATCATAAGCTCTTCTGGGTTCTTCTCCAAATACAGTGATGGCATATTTTTCGTGTCCAGATTTTGATACGAATTTTTCGCAAAATTTATATCCCACCATGCCGTTTCCGACTACAATTACCTTGATCATAACTATTGAATTAAGTATTATGAAACAAATATAAGTATAAATACTTAATTATTAATTTTTTTTACGTATTTTTTACGTAGAGGCTATGAAATTTTTGTTTGTATAGCATAATTGGTTTTTAAATTAAATATTTTGGTCTTCTTCAGAACCATTTGGTCATCGGATGTTTAAATAATTTTCAATTTATGAAAGAAATTAAATAGGAATTGTACTTTTGAAAGCATCAAAAACTAATTCTATGATTACCGTTTCAGAAGCATTTTCAATTTTACAAAATAATCTGCCTACTCCCCAAGAAGAAAAGAGTGCTTTGCTTGAAGCTAGAAAAAAAATACTTTCACAGTCCATTCTTTCTCCAATCCACATGCCACCTTTTCGACAATCGGCTATGGATGGTTATGCGGTTTGTATACACGATAATCTGACCTATCAAATTATTGGTGAAATCAAAGCGGGCGATGCTGAATCTTTTGTTTTGCAACCCGGTCAAGCCGTAAAGATTTTCACAGGCGCTCCAGTTCCTGATTCGGCGCAAGCTATGATTCCGATTGAGAAGGTTGTTATAACACAATCGGTTTTGATCCTGCAAAGTGTGCCAAAACTCGAGGATAACATTCGGCCCATAGGTGAGCAAATTAAAAAAGGGGAGTTAGCCCTAGAAAAAGGTACTCAGTTGGATGCCGCTGCCATAGGTTTTTTAGCAGCTTTAGGGATAACTATTGTTCCAGTTTTTAAAAAACCTAGTGTTGGGATAGTGGTAACGGGTAATGAGTTGCTTGCTCCAGGTACACCTTTAACTTTCGGTAAAGTCTATGAAAGTAATGGTGTAATGCTAGAAGCGGCATTGTTGGATTCCTTGGCTCAAGAGGTAACACGCTATACGGTGAAAGATGATTTTGAAAGCACAAAAAACATCCTTCAAACCGCTATAGAAATGCATGATGTGATTTTGGTTTCTGGCGGGATATCAGTTGGGGATTATGATTTTGTTGCCCAAGCATTGCAAGAGTTAGAAGTAAAAACGCTATTTCATAAAGTCAATCAAAAACCAGGAAAGCCTTTATATTTAGGGGGGAAAAACAATAAATTGATTTTTGCATTGCCTGGTAATCCTGCCGCTTGTTTGACTTGTTTTTATGTGTATGTGTTGCCTACCCTAAAAAAAATTTCAGGACAGATTACTCAATATAAGGCAATAAATAGTTTGCCATTAGATCATCATCTTTCTGTTAATAACAGTCGATCTCAATTTTTAAAAGCAAAAATCACGAATGGTAAAGTGACGATTCTATCACATCAGGCTTCCTCTATGTTGAATACTTTTTCAACGGCAAATGCCTTAGTATATGTAGTTGATGGGAATTACGAACTGAAAGAAAATGAATTGGTTACCGTTTATTGGCTAAAGAATTAGTATTTTATTAGCAAAAAGATAATACTATTTTTATACTTTTATGTAAAATATAATACAACTATTGATTATTTAGTTTAGTAATAACCGAAAAAAATAGCCGATATGATCTTAGAATACCAAGGTACTCACAAGGGAGTTCCAGCAAAATTCACGATGCGAATTGTTGGAAACAATTTATCAAAAAGTAGCTCCAATTATCAATTGGATTTGTATGTGGGGGATAAACAATTGCCCATGTTTACAACCTTTATCCATCAAAGTTTGTCCAATTGTTTAAAGGAGATTTATTTATTTAGAAAGCACAATCAAATGACTTTTGATAGCCATTCTGAAAAGATTCTTTCACTATATGTGCCTTACGATAAGGTCTTGTACAATTATCATAAGGGAATGATATTTAGAGCCTAGTTCTCTAGTTTAAATGAAAAGCTGTCCAAAAGGGCAGCTTTTTTTATGCTTCTATTTTAGATTCAAAAAACAGTTGCTGTGTTTTTTAATTTTATGACTGTCCGTAACTCATACCAAATAGTCAAAGTATTTAATTCACTTTGCGTCTCTGCGCCTTTGCGTGAAATTGAACTCGCAAAGTCGCAGAGTCGCAAAGAAAAGAATGAATCAAGCTTAAAAATAGTGGAGAAATAATTTAAACTATGAAATAGTCCTAGTCACGGATAGTCCTATTTAATTTAACAGATTGGATGCTATTCTTGTTTTTTTGTAAAATCAAATTCGTTATATTTGTTAAAGTATAACGAATTGCTTGAATTCAATTTTCAACGATTAGGTCTAAGTATAAATTGAAGTAGAGATAAAAGTTAACTGTTACTAAATAAATTTTACAAAATGAAAATTAAAAGTAAAATTTGGATTGAATCCGAAGAGGGAGTTTTGATTAGCGAGGGCCGAGTACAATTGCTAAAGCTAATCGATGAAACGGGTTCGTTAAACAAAGCGGCAAAAGCGATGAACTTGTCATATCAAAAAGCTTGGAAGTTGGTCGATGAATCTAATAAGTCTGCGCCAAGTCCTTTGATTACTACACAAATAGGCGGAAACAAAGGAGGAGGCACAGTGTTGACGCCTTATGCTAAATCATTAATAGCTTCTTTTGAAGTCATCAATCGCTCTTGTTGGGATTATTTAGACGAACAATTAAAAACACACAATTTATGACAGTCGCCACACTTTTTGACACGCCTCTTTTGTTGCTTTTATTGCCTATTGTTGCTTTTTTGTATGCAAGTGTGGGGCACGGAGGGGCAAGTGGTTATTTAGCTTTGATGAGTCTTTTTTCATTTCCAATGACTTTTATGAAACCTACGGCTTTGGTGCTGAATATCTTGGTTTCGGCAGTGTCGTTTTATTTTTATTATAAAGAAAGAAAAATGAATTGGTCGTTGTTTTATCCCTTTGCCCTTACTTCGATTCCGTTTTCATTTTTAGGTGGTTTTTTGACCATCAACGCTTTTTATTACAAAATAATTTTGGCGACTGTTTTGGTTTTTGCAGTGCTTCGATTGCTGGGTTTTTTGGGAAAAGAAAAAACAGAAGTAAGACTCGTATCCATTCCGTTAGCGTTGTGTATTGGTGCAATCATTGGTTTTTTGTCGGGCTTGTTGGGAATAGGAGGCGGAATTATTTTAAGCCCTGTTTTGTTACTCCTGCGATGGGCCACTATCAAACAAACCGCAGCGGTTTCGGCCTTGTTTATTTTGGTAAATTCTATTTCGGGTTTAATAGGATTTGCTACCAAAGGTGGAACATTTCCAGAAGCTTCCTTACTATTAATTGCGATTGTTTTTGTAGGAGGATTGCTAGGGGCTTTTTTTGGAAGTAAAAAAATGAATACCAGTCAATTGCGGTATGTCTTAGCTTTGGTTTTAGGAATTACTATTGTTAAATTATATACCACAGCATAATAAGCAATAAATATGGAAAATGCTATCACAGCCTATATTTTAGCAGGTGGAAAAAGTCAACGCATGGGTGCAGACAAAGGTTTTTTGGAAATCAATGGACAATCTTTTGTGGCCAATATTCTCGCTGCAGTAACACCTGTGGTTGGGAATATTGTGGTAGTTTCTTCGGATGAAAGATACGATGCTTTGGGCGTAACCAGAATTTCGGATATCATTTCCAATAAGGGACCACTTGGCGGATTATATACCGCTTTGAAAAATTCAACCACTAAACGGAACTTGATATTGAGTGTGGATGTCCCAATGATTTCCTCCGAATTGCTACAGTGGTTGGTCGATGCGCATTCAGATGCCTATCAAATGACGCAAGTGCAAGTTAATGAGAAGCCAAGTCCATTAGTGGCGGTGTATGATCGATCAGTGCGTATTTTGTTACCTGAACTTTTAGCGGGCAATCAACTCAAATTAAGAAGATTTGTAGACGAACTCACCCATCAAACCCTTAGTGTTCCTGAAAAATGGAGCGCCCAATTACAAAATATCAACACACCTGAAGAGTATAAAAATTTAAAAGGATGAGAGTAACGTTAAAATATTTTGGTATGCTGGCAGAAATAACCCATTGCAACGAAGAACAAGTGGAGTTGAATGCTAATGTTAATTCGCTTTTGGGATTGAAAAGTGCAGTAGAACATCGTTTTCCCGATTTTCAAAAAACTGCCTACAGCATCGCTTTGAATCAAGCACTTTGTAATGACGAAGTTGCTTTACAAGAGGATGATGTCATTGCTTTTTTGCCTCCCTTTGCTGGTGGATGATAAAGCACTTTTTATGCTAATCAATGGGTACTAAAAAAATGAAACATTTAAGTCAAATAAGTTTTAATAATAGCAACTTAATTTGTAAAAATGAGTAGTAAAAGTTCATAGGAGAGCGTTGAAAAAGGAATTTTATTTTTTTTAGGTGCTAATAAATCACAGAGTGAAAAAGATAATCTAGTATTTTTTTTGAGCTTGAATTCTAGCATTTACTTTTATGGACTTCATTTTTTCTTTAAGACTTATTTAAGGAAAATTAGACTTATATGTCTTAAATGTTTCAAAATTAAAAGATTTATTTTTAATTAAATTATTATTAAAAATGCACAACAACATCCGCTATTCCAGACAAATCATTCTTCCAGAAGTGGGAGACCTCGGTCAGCAAAAACTACAAAACGCTCGTGTTTTGGTCATTGGTGCTGGTGGTTTGGGGTGTCCAGTTTTGCTGAACTTAGTAATGGCTGGTGTAGGACATATCGGAATTGCAGATGGCGATGTGGTGGACGAATCCAACTTGCATCGTCAGTCATTATATACAATTTCGGATGTTGGGAAGCACAAAGTTGTTGTAGCCAAACAAGTGCTACAAGCATTAAATCCTGAAGTAGATATAGTCGTTTTTCATGAATTTTTCGATTCCAATACAGTAGCTATGGTAGAAAAGTACCAAATCATTGTCGATTGTACCGATGCTATTGATGTTCGGTATTTGATTAACGATGTGGCGGTGGCCAAAAGAATTCCAGTCGTATACGCTTCCATTCATAAATTTCAAGGGCAGGTTTCGGTGTTTAATTATCAGAACGGACCTTCCTATCGTTGTTTGTTTCCTGAAAAAGAAGAGGGAATCACCATTCCGAGTTGTGAAATGTCGGGAGTGTTGGGAGTAGTACCTCAGATGTTGGGAAGTTTTCAAGCCACCGAAGTACTGAAAATTATTTTAGGAATAGGAGAGGTGTTGTCTGGAAAAGTATTGATCTATGACGCTTTACGTTGTCAAACCCAAATTATTGCTTTCGCTAAAAATCAAAAAGCGATTGAAAAAGGTTTTATCAAAGGGAATCAGGTATTGAATGCTACAAAACAGCATAACGGACTAAGTACAACCGCTTTTTTGGAAAAATGCAATCATCCCGAAATAGTTGTAATTGATGTTCGGGAAGTGGAGGAACTTCCTGAGTATAAAAGAACGAATATCATCAAGATTCCTTTGGGACAACTAGCAGCGTACAGTAAGAATTTGAGTAAAAATCAGGAAATAATACTGTTTTGCCAAACGGGACAACGCAGTCTAGGAGCGATGAAGTATCTTGAAAATTGTGGATTTACTAGTGTTTTCCATTTGGAAAAAGGCATAGCATCTTTGAAAAATATAAAACTATGAATGTTCGAAATGCATACCAAGATGCTGAATATCGAGAATATTCTTTGCGTCTCTGCGTCTTCACTAGCCCAATTTTACGTAAACGAGCTATAAACTGAAAGGATTAAGTCTGTAAATGACTTTTAAAAGTTATAAAAAAAAAAAATATGAGTAAAAAAGAAAATTCAGTTCCAAATATTGCTCCCTCCCTTTCGGGGAAACCTGATAAGGGGCATAAAAGTTCCTTTATTCAAGGACAAATAACCGCCGAGTTCATTGGAAATTCAATAGCAAAGCACCAAAGCAAAACCAGTATTGGAGCCCATAATATTTTTCTGGGACAAGTACGTGCAGACGAAATCAACGGAAAAAAAGTAACGGCCATCGAGTATTCAGCTTATGAAGAGATGGCTGAAGCATCTTTCCATACCATCCGTGAATCGGCTTTTGAAAAATACGAGCTAACCTGTATGCATATTTACCATAGTTTAGGGAAGGTGAATGCGGGCGAAATTTGCCTTTTTGTCTTTGTTTCCGCTCCAAGACGCAAAGTAGTTTACGAAGCTTTGGAATATTTGGTAGAGGAAATCAAAGAAAAAGCCCCTGTTTTTGGGAAAGAAATTTTTGAAGACGAAACCTATGTTTGGAAAGAAAATAAGTGATTGGTTTTAGTGATTAGCTGTTAGTCCTTAGCTTTAGATAAAAATTAAATTATAGAGTATAAACCACAAACTCTATACGATTAACCATAAACCCTAAACCCTAAACTTTTAAACCCTAAACTATTAACCACAAACAATAAAAATGGTAGACATCACCCATAAAATAATCACCCAACGTACCGCAACCGCTCAGGCTATTGTCAAAGTTGGGACACCCGCTACAATGCAAGCGATTATAAACAAAACCGTACCCAAAGGCGACGTTCTCGAAGTGGCCAGAACTGCGGGTTTATTCGCGGTAAAAAACACTTCGAATGCCATTCCGGATTGTCATCCCATGCCGATTGAATACACTGGAATTCAATTTGAATGTTTGGAAGATTCCGTTTTGATTGAAGTAACCGTAAAAGCCATTTACAGAACAGGCGTTGAGGTTGAAGCCATGCACGGCGCTTCTATCGTAGCCTTGACGATGTATGATATGCTAAAACCTATCGATAAACAAGTCGAAATTTCGACCATCAAACTTTTGCACAAAAAAGGTGGTAAATCTGATTTTGGCACCAAAGAAAGATTGGATGTATCCGTAGCGGTTATCGTATGCTCCGATAGTGTTGCTGCAGGAAAAAAAGAAGATCGAGCAGGCAAAGTTATTACCGAAAAAGTGATGAATTTAGGTTTAAGGGTGTCTCATTATGCCATCATTCCAGATGAAATCAAAGACATTCAAACCACGATCAACCAACTCTGCGAGGATAAAAAAGATTTAATTATTTTAACGGGTGGCACAGGATTGTCCAATCGAGATGTGACACCAGAAGCAGTGATTCCTATGCTAGATCGACGAATTCCGGGCATCGAAGAAGCGATCCGTTCGTACGGACAACAGCGCACGCCTTATGCTATGTTGTCTCGAAGCGTTGTAGGTTTTAAGGGCAATACGTTAATTATGGCATTGCCGGGTTCTACGGCAGGAGCTAGCGAATCTATGGATGCTGTATTTCCATCAGTATTGCATTTGTTCAAACTCTTAAATGGCTTCAATCATGGTCAATAATTCCCTTTTATTGCAGGATACGCATCATCGTAATCATTCTTATTTGCGCATTTCGATTACCGAAAAATGCAATTTGAGATGTACCTATTGTATGCCTGCCGAAGGAATTGCTTTAACACCAAGACCACATTTAATGACCGAAGAGGAGATTGTTTCCATAGCGCAAACCTTTGTGGATTTGGGTGTGACCAAAATCCGACTCACGGGTGGCGAGCCTTTGGTGCGTAAAGAAGCGCATTCCATTATCGAGCGATTGGGACAATTGGGTGTACAACTTACCTTGACGACCAACGGACTTTTGGTACACGATTTTATCCCGACGTTTAAAAAAGCGGGAATAAGAGCGTTGAATGTAAGCATTGATAGTTTGCAAAAGGAAAAATACAAAGCCATTACTCGCAGAGATTCTTTTGATCAGTTATGGAACAACATTGAATTGTTACAACAAAATGATTTTCAAGTCAAGTTAAATGTCGTGGTAATTAAAGGATGTAATGACAATGAGATTTTAGATTTTATTGCCTTGACAAAAGAACGTAATCTTCAAATTCGTTTTATTGAATTCATGCCTTTTGATGGCAATCAATGGAATAAAGAAAAGTTGGTTTCTTATGCCGAAATCATCGAACAAGTGCATTCAGTCTATTCGGAAACGCAATTGTTGCGAATGCAAGATCAGCCCAACGATACCGCTAAAAATTATAAAATAGATGGGTTTAAAGGTAGTTTTTCGATCATCAGTTCGGTTACGAATCCGTTTTGTAGTACCTGCAACCGCATTCGCTTAACGGCCGATGGGAAATTAAAAAACTGCTTATTTTCCAATTCAGAAACGGCTTTGTTGCCCATCTTGAGAGCTGGAGAAGCGATCGAACCGCTTATTTATGAAAATATCCAATCTAAGCACGCGATGCGAGGTGGTATGGACAATGATGCCAAGTTTCAAAATCCAGACTTATTCTCACAGAATAGAAGCATGATTAAGATTGGAGGGTGACAGGTTTTGTTGATTAATAGGTGACTTTTAACAAATGAGAAGCAATTTCAATCATGTAGAGATTGTTGTTTTTATCTATTGTTTCAATCTCGCTTATAAATTGATCGAAAATAGTCATCAATTCTTGATTTGAAATATTTCCCAAATTTATTTTTACCAGTTTTTTAGGGGACTTACTTATTAGAAAGGAATTTTTAAAGTCGAAATCTTTTGTAATCAGTGTATAGTTATAAAGATCTACATATTTAGCAATTGCACTATCAGTTGTAAACCACTTGTCCAGAATGGTGTTTACATGAATGCACTCAAAACCCTGGTTGGATATGTGTTTTGCTAGTTTTAAAGAAATATGAACATCACAAATAAACTTCATTAACTCACTTCTTTTAAAATATCTCCCGATATAGATAACTTGGCATAATAAATTGAAGCCAATATATCTTCTTTTTCTAATTCTGGATGATCTTCTAGAATTTCATTGATTTCCATGCCGGAGCCTAACATATCCAGAATTACTTCCACAGGCCATCTCATGTTTCTCACAGTAGGCTTACCATGACAAACATCTGCATTTATAGTGATTCTTGAAATTAGATTTTCCATGATTTTTTTAATTTACTAAAAGTAAAGATAATTAATTTATAGAAAGAAATTCTAAAATGTAGCGTAATGACTTTAAGTCTTTGTTAGTATTTGAATGATTTAATTCCGAATTACTATTTTGATGTTGGCTGTCGAAAGGGATTCCGAATCTAATTCGCGGTGGGAAAAGCCCATTTTTTCTAGGGTTGGGGCGTCATTTACAAAATACTGAATATAGTATTGGCCTTGATAGCCTTTTTGTTCCAAAAAGTGAATCATTGCTGTGAGGTCTTCTTTGGAAATTAAGTCGGAGTGGATGGTGGTGCGCACTTCAAAAGGAACTGATTGAGAGAGCAGCAGTTCGAGGGATTGTTCGAAAGCATCGAACAAATTGGATTGGGTAATTTTTTCGAAAGTGTTGGGTAGTGATTTAAAATCTAAGGCAACATAATCGATTATTTGTTGATGGAGTAGGGTATGAAGTACTTTGGGTTTAGAACCATTGGTGTCTATTTTTACTAGAAAGCCCATTTTCTTGACGGTTGCAATGAATTCAAGGCAGTTTTTATGCAATAGGCATTCGCCACCGCTGAAAACAACCGCATCTAGGAGGTTTTTTCGGGTGTAGAGAAAATCCAAGGCGTCTTGGAAGGTGAGTTTTCCTTTTCCTAAAACTATTTCGGGGTTGTAGCAATACAAGCACCGCATATTGCAGCCTGCAAACCAAAGAATGCAGGCCGACTGATGCGGATAATCTAGTAAGGTAAATGGCGTTATGCTAAAAATAGGCGTGCTAGCACTTGCATTCATTAAAATGGGTGCGTTGTTTGTGTTCTCCTTTTTTGCCAATATTGAAGCTTTCTACGGGACGATGATAGCCCATTACACGAGTGTAAACTAAACATTTGGTTCTGCGTTCTGGATGTTGTTCTAGAATGGGATGTGTTTTCATTATTTTAGGGTTTTAGATTGTTTAAAAGTTTAAGGTTTAAAGTTGTTTAAAGTTGTTTAAAGTTGTTTGGACGTTAAACAACTTTAAACCTTTAAACTTTTAAACCATTAATTCTTTTTCGAGAATTAGTGCTTCGTCGCATTTTGGGCAATATTCGTGTTCACCGTTTAGGTAGCCGTGTACGGGGCAAACGCTGAATACGGGAGTCACGGTGACATAAGGCAATTTGAAATTGGAGATTACTTTTTTGACAAATTGTTTGCAGGCTTCGGATGAGCTGATTTTTTCGCTCATATAAAGATGTAATACGGTGCCGCCGGTGTATTTGCATTGCAATTCGTCTTGCAGGCAAAGGGCTTCGAATGGGTCTTCGGTAAAATCGGCTGGGATTTGAGAACTGTTGGTGTAATAAATATTGTCTCCTTCGCCCGCTTGATAGATATTGGCAAAGCGTTTCTTGTCTTCTTTGGCAAAGCGATACGTGGTTCCTTCGGCTGGTGTGGCTTCGAGATTATAAAGGTTTCCGGTGCTTTCTTGGAATTCTTTCATACGGTTTCGGATGTGTTCCAAAATTTCGGCGGCTAATTCGATTCCGGTTCTAGAGGTGATTTGGTCTTGATTTTGAGTGAAATTGACAATCATTTCGTTGATTCCGTTGACACCAATGGTAGAAAAATGATTTCTGAAATGCGACAAATAGCGTTTGGTGTAAGG
>CAUPCW010000016.1:0-44006 GCA_963509895.1 uncultured Flavobacterium sp. | reverse complement strand
TAGATAAAAAATTATTTTAATGAGCAGTAAAATATAAACGTAATCGTACTCAGGATAAATATGCTTTAGGCGCTTTATAAATGGAGTTTGAAGTTAAATTTGTTGAATTAAAAGACAGATTGATTGAAAAACTTTTCCTAATCGTTAACGGAAAAACTTCTCAAGGTGTAATGAATGATTTGGGAGAAGAAGTATTACCAAAAGGTAAAAAATATACTCAAAAAATGCTTTATGCTGTTGAAGATTTCGCTCACTTAAGTAAAGGTCAATGGGTTGCAGATGATGTGACCAATAAAATGGTTAATGATTTGATTCATAACTATAAAATTAAATTGAACGATTTACAAGGAGCATTACGTAGAGAGAAATTCACTATTACAGTTGGTGATGAATTGCCATCTGGAATTTTAAAATTAGCTAAAGTTTATATTGCTAAGAAACGTAAATTGAAAGTTGGGGATAAAATGGCGGGACGTCACGGTAACAAAGGTATTGTTGCGCGTATTGTTCGTCACGAAGATATGCCTTTCTTAGAAGACGGAACTCCTGTTGATATTGTGTTGAATCCACTTGGTGTACCATCACGTATGAACATTGGACAAATCTATGAAACTGTTTTAGGATGGGCTGGAATGAATTTGGGTAGAAAATTTGCTACTCCAATTTTTGACGGTGCTTCTTTAGATCAAATCAATGCTTTGACTGATGAAGCTGGTGTACCACGTTTTGGACATACACACCTTTATGATGGTGGTACCGGAGAACGTTTTCATCAAGCAGCTACAGTTGGTGTGATTTATATGTTAAAATTAGGTCACATGGTAGATGATAAGATGCACGCTCGTTCTATTGGTCCGTACTCGTTGATTACACAACAACCACTTGGAGGTAAAGCTCAATTTGGAGGTCAGCGTTTTGGAGAGATGGAGGTTTGGGCACTTGAGGCTTATGGCGCATCAAGCACACTTCGTGAAATCTTAACTGTTAAATCGGATGATGTTATTGGTAGAGCTAAAACTTACGAAGCAATCGTTAAGGGAGAATCAATGCCAGAACCAGGTTTACCTGAATCATTCAATGTATTGATGCACGAATTGAAAGGTTTAGGTCTTGATATTCGTTTAGAAGAATAACAAAAAGTTTTGTAATCAGTCCCGTAAATATGGGACTGATTACTCATTTATAGAAGTTTTTAGGATTTATACCCGTAACCCGTTCCGATTTTTTATGTTTTTAATGAAAAGCATAATTAGCACTTCAGAGAGAAGTTTAGAGAAGTAATTCGAGGTAATAGAGCGTAATGAATGATGAATATTTAGAAAATACTATTTTGTCATTAATTCATAAATCTAAAATCAATTTTTAATTGCAAATAAATCAATAGTAAAAACTATGATGAATAATAGAAACAACAATAAAGATAAGAATCCTGTAAAAAGATTCAATAAAATTTCGATAGGATTAGCTTCTCCTGAATCTATTTTAAAAGAGTCAAGAGGTGAGGTGTTAAAGCCAGAAACTATCAACTACAGAACACACAAGCCAGAGCGTGATGGACTTTTCTGTGAAAGAATTTTCGGTCCTGTTAAGGATTTTGAATGTGCATGTGGTAAATATAAAAGAATTCGTTACAAAGGAATTATTTGCGACCGTTGTGGTGTTGAAGTTACTGAAAAGAAAGTAAGAAGAGATAGAGTAGGTCATATCAATTTGGTAGTGCCTATTGCTCATATCTGGTACTTCCGTTCTTTACCAAATAAAATTGGTTACATTTTGGGCTTGCCATCTAAGAAATTAGATATGATTATTTACTACGAAAGATATGTAGTAATTCAAGCAGGTATTGCTAAAAATGCAGAAGGAGAATCTTTGCAAAGATTAGATTTCTTAACCGAAGAAGAGTATTTGAATATCCTGGATAGTCTTCCAGCTGATAATCAATATTTAGATGATTTTGATCCAAATAAATTTGTTGCCAAAATGGGAGCAGAATGTATTATGGATTTATTAGCACGTATCGATTTAGATGAACTATCTTATAGCTTGCGTCATAGTGCTAATAATGAAACATCTAAACAAAGAAAAACGGAAGCATTAAAACGTCTTCAAGTTGTTGAATCTTTCCGTGAATCTAACTTGAATCGTGAGAATCGTCCAGAGTGGATGATTATGAAAGTGATTCCAGTTATTCCACCAGAATTGCGTCCATTGGTGCCGCTAGATGGTGGTCGTTTTGCAACTTCAGATTTAAATGATTTATACCGTCGTGTAATTATTCGTAACAACCGTTTGAAAAGATTAATGGAGATTAAAGCTCCAGAAGTAATCTTGAGAAACGAAAAACGTATGTTGCAAGAATCGGTTGACTCTTTATTTGATAACACTAGAAAAGCTTCTGCTGTTAAAACAGAATCAAACCGTCCTTTAAAATCTTTATCAGATTCATTAAAAGGAAAACAAGGACGTTTCCGTCAAAACTTACTAGGAAAACGTGTGGATTATTCTGCTCGTTCTGTAATTGTTGTTGGACCTGAATTGAAATTATTTGAATGTGGTCTTCCAAAAGATATGGCTGCTGAATTATACAAACCTTTTGTGATCCGTAAATTGATTGAAAGAGGAATTGTAAAAACAGTTAAGTCGGCTAAGAAGATCATTGATAAAAAAGAGCCAGTTGTATGGGACATTCTTGAGAATGTAATTAAAGGACATCCTGTATTATTAAACCGTGCCCCTACTTTGCACCGTTTAGGTATCCAAGCTTTTCAACCAAAATTAATTGAGGGAAAAGCAATCCAATTGCACCCATTAGTATGTACGGCGTTCAACGCGGATTTTGATGGGGATCAGATGGCAGTTCATTTACCATTAGGACCTGAGGCTATTTTGGAAGCTCAGTTGTTAATGTTAGCTTCTCATAATATTCTTAACCCTGCAAATGGTGCACCAATTACGGTACCTTCTCAGGATATGGTTTTGGGTCTTTATTATATGACCAAAGAACGTCTAACTACACCTGAATTAACTATTCTTGGTGAAGGATTAACTTTCTATTCTGCAGAAGAGGTAAATATCGCTTTGAACGAAGGAAGATTAGAGTTAAATGCTCGTGTGAAAATTAGAGCAAAAGACTTTAATGAAGATGGAGAGTTAGTATACAAAATTATTCAAACTACTGCAGGTCGTGTATTGTTTAATGAAGTTGTTCCTGAGGCAGCAGGTTATATAAATGATGTATTGACTAAGAAAAACTTAAGAGATATTATCGGTCACGTATTGAGCTCAACTAATGTTCCTGAAACGGCAGCCTTCTTGGATAACATGAAAAATATGGGTTATAAGTTCGCTTTCAAAGGAGGTTTATCTTTCTCTTTAGGTGATATTAGAATTCCAGAACAAAAAACAAAATTAATCGCTGATGCAAGAGAGCAAGTAGAAGGAATTTCTGCTAACTATAACATGGGTCTTATTACCAATAACGAACGTTACAACCAAGTTATTGATGTATGGACTTCTGCCAATGCTCAATTGACAGAATTAGCAATGAAGAACATTAGAGAAGACCAACAAGGTTTCAACTCAGTGTATATGATGCTTGACTCTGGAGCGAGGGGTTCTAAAGAGCAAATTCGTCAGTTAACTGGTATGCGTGGTTTGATGGCTAAGCCTAAAAAATCTACTGCTGGTGGTGGTGAAATTATTGAAAACCCGATCCTTTCTAACTTTAAAGAAGGTCTATCAATTTTAGAATACTTTATCTCTACGCACGGTGCTCGTAAAGGTCTTGCGGATACGGCGTTGAAAACAGCGGATGCTGGATACTTAACTCGTAGGTTGCATGACGTTTCTCAAGATGTTATTGTTAATATCGATGATTGTGGTACATTAAGAGGTGTTGAAGTTTCTGCATTGAAGAAAAACGAGGAAATCGTTGAATCTTTAGGAGAAAGAATTTTAGGACGTGTTGCATTGCAAGATGTAATTAATCCTTTGACGACAGATGTTTTAGTTCATGCCGGACAACAAATCACTGAAGCTATTGTAAAAGCTATCGAAGCTTCTCCAGTAGAAAAAGTTGAAGTTCGTTCTCCATTAACTTGTGAAGCATTAAAAGGTATTTGTGCAAAATGTTACGGTAGAAACTTAGCTACTGGTAAAATGACGCAAAAAGGAGAAGCTGTTGGAGTTATTGCTGCACAGTCTATTGGTGAGCCAGGTACACAGTTAACGCTACGTACTTTCCACGTTGGAGGGGTTGCGGGTGGTATCTCTGAAGAATCAAGTATCATTGCTCGTTTTGCAGGTAAATTAGAGATTGAAGACTTAAAAACAGTTAAAGGAGAAGATAGCGAAGGGAATTCTGTTGATATCGTAGTGTCTCGTTCTACTGAATTAAAGTTAATCGACGAAAAAACAGGTATTTTATTAAGTACAAATAATATCCCTTACGGTTCTAGCATTTTTGTTGCTGATGGTCAATCTGTAGCTAAAGGTGAAGTAATCTGTAAGTGGGATCCATATAATGGAGTTATTGTTTCTGAGTTTACTGGTAAAATTGCTTACGAGGATTTAGAACAAGGACAATCGTTCATGGTTGAAATCGATGAGCAAACTGGTTTCCAAGAAAAAGTAATTTCTGAATCAAGAAACAAAAAATTAATCCCAACTTTATTGGTTTACGGTAAAGATGGTGAATTGATTCGTTCTTACAACTTACCAGTAGGGGCTCACTTGATGGTAGAAAATGGAGAGAAAATTAAAGCAGGTAAAGTATTGGTAAAAATCCCACGTCGTTCTTCAAAATCAGGCGATATTACAGGAGGTTTACCAAGAATTACAGAGTTGTTAGAAGCTCGTAATCCTTCGAACCCAGCTGTAGTTTCTGAAATTGACGGGGTAGTTTCTTTTGGAAAAATCAAAAGAGGTAATCGCGAAATTATCATCGAGTCTAAATTTGGTGATGTTAGAAAGTACTTGGTGAAATTATCAAGCCAGATTCTTGTTCAAGAGAATGACTTCGTAAGAGCAGGTGTGCCATTGTCTGATGGTGCAATTACTCCAGACGATATTTTGAGAATCCAAGGTCCAGCTGCGGTGCAACAATATTTAGTGAATGAAATTCAAGAGGTTTACCGTTTACAAGGGGTGAAAATCAATGACAAACACTTTGAGGTTGTAATCCGTCAAATGATGCGTAAAGTAAGAGTTCAAGATCCAGGAGATACTTTGTTCCTAGAAGATCAATTGATCCATACCAAAGATTTTATCGTTCAAAACGATAATCTTTACGGAATGAAAGTGGTAGAAGATGCTGGAGATTCTGCAGTATTGAAACCAGGTCAAATCGTTACTCCACGTGAGTTGCGTGATGAAAACTCTTTATTGAAACGTACAGATAAAAACTTGGTAGTAGCTCGTGATGTTATTACAGCAACTGCTACTCCAATTTTGCAAGGTATTACAAGAGCATCGTTACAAACGAAATCATTTATCTCTGCTGCTTCTTTCCAAGAAACAACTAAAGTATTAAACGAAGCTGCTGTAGCAGGTAAGGTGGATTACTTAGAAGGCTTGAAAGAAAATGTAATTGTAGGTCATAGAATTCCTGCAGGTACAGGTATGAGAGAGTATGATAATACTATTGTAGGTTCGAAAGAAGACTACAATGATATGATGGCTAACAAAGAAGAGTACATATACTAATTGATTTAGAGATTGAAAGATTTAAAAATTTAAAGGTTGTCTTGGCAATCTTTAGATTTTTAAATCATAAAATCTTTCAATTTTTAAATTTTTTATAAGATGAAAGAGCAACAAGAACAAATTAATATTGAATTAGACGAGAGTATTGCTGAGGGAGTTTATTCTAACCTAGCAATTATCAATCATTCTTCTTCGGAATTTGTTTTGGATTTTGTGAGTATTATGCCAGGTTTGCCAAAAGCAAAAGTGAAGTCTAGAATTGTATTGACGCCACAACACGCGAAACGATTAATCAAAGCCTTGGCAGATAATGTTCATCGTTTTGAGTTAGCTCACGGTGAAATTAAAGATACAGAGCAAGCGCCAATTCCTTTGAATTTTGGTCCAACAGGACAAGCTTAAATACAAAAAAGACTTCTTAACGAAGTCTTTTTTTGTTTGTAATTATAAGTAAAACAAAAGCCAACTTTTTAGAGTTGGCTTTTTTGTATTAATCAAATTCAGAAGTAAAAAATAATTTTACACTTGGGAATTTGCTTTGTGTCATTTGAATAGTAAAATCAGAATCGGCAAGAAATACGAGTTGGTTGTATTTGTCTTTCGCCAAAAATTTCTGTTTGATACGTTTAAATTCTTTGAATTCCTCGTTTTTGGCATCGTCTGGTTTTACCCAACACGCTTTATGAACAGGGAAATTTTCATACGTACATTTTGCCCCATATTCATGCTCCAAACGATACTGAATTACCTCATATTGTAGCGCACCAACCGTTCCAATTACTTTACGATTATTCATTTCGAGTGTAAACAACTGGGCAACACCTTCATCCATTAATTGGTCAACCCCTTTATCCAATTGTTTTGCCTTTAATGGATCGGCATTATTGATGTATCTAAAGTGTTCCGGTGAAAAACTTGGAATTCCTTTAAAACTCATAATCTCGCCTTCGGTTAGCGTATCCCCAATTTTGAAATTCCCAGTATCATGTAATCCCACAATATCACCAGGATAAGAGATGTCAACGATTTCTTTTTTCTCAGCAAAAAAAGCATTTGGGCTAGAAAATTTTAGATTTTTCTTTTGGCGAACGTGGTAATACGGTTTGTTTCTTTCAAAAGTTCCTGATACAATTTTTATAAAGGCCAAACGGTCACGGTGTTTAGGATCCATATTGGCATGAATTTTAAACACAAAACCAGCCATTTTTTCCTCTTTCGGATCTACTAATCTAGTTTCAGACTCTTTTGCTCTTGGCGAAGGGGCGATGGCTACAAAGCAATCTAGTAATTCTCTTACCCCAAAATTATTCAAAGCCGAACCAAAAAACACCGGTTGAATTTTTCCGTCTAAATAGTCTTGACGGTCAAATTTTGGATATACTTCATCAATCAATTCAAGTTCTTCACGAAGTTTATCGGCAGGTTTTGCACCGATAATTTTTTCTAATTCCGGGCTTTGAACATCAGAGAAAGCAATCGTTTCCTCGATATTTTTTCGGCTATCTCCACTAAAAAGATTGATGTTTTGTTCCCACAAATTATAAATCCCCTGAAAATCATAGCCCATACCAATCGGGAAACTCAATGGAGTTACAGTAAGGCCCAATTTTTGTTCCACTTCATCCATTAAATCAAAGGCGTCTTTACCTTCACGGTCTAATTTGTTGATAAAAACAATCATCGGAATATTTCTCATTCTACAAACTGCCACTAATTTTTCAGTCTGTTCCTCGACACCTTTCGCAACGTCAATCACCACAATAACACTATCCACTGCCGTTAAGGTTCGGAACGTGTCTTCGGCAAAATCCTTATGCCCAGGTGTATCTAGAATGTTGATTTTTTTATCCTTGTAATTAAAAGCCAAAACTGAGGTAGAAACCGAGATTCCTCTTTGGCGTTCAATCTCCATAAAGTCACTGGTAGCGCCTTTTTTTATTTTGTTGTTTTTAACGGCTCCAGCCTCTTGAATAGCACCACCAAAAAGCAATAATTTTTCGGTAAGTGTTGTTTTTCCAGCATCCGGGTGCGAAATGATGCCAAACGTTCTTCTGCGTTGTATTTCTTGTAAAAAACTCATATCTGCTTTAAATAGTTTGCAAAAGTACTATTTATAAATCCGATTTAAAAAAAAGCAAGTACAAATCTGTTTTTATCCTGTGTAATTGAGTTTGTTTCCAATTCAAAATTGTTTTTGGAGCAGGAGTAAAGTTGCTTTTTTGTCAACATCGTCCCGCTATCCGTTACAATCCCCGCAAAAAAAAGCGGGAATTTCCACTGCTATCGGGGCTAAAGAGTAACATTTAGCCTTTTTGGTTTCACTTTAAATCCTCTCCATTCGTGCATCTTAATAATTTTTTGTTAATAGTAGAGGCTATAGTTGTATTATGTCTTTGAATTGCTATTTTTGTTGGCAATTTATATGCTTTTTCTTAATAGTAATTTTTCTAAAACGAAATAAGTTGCAATTGTTATTAAGAAGTTAAAAAGACCAATAACAAGAAATCAGCATATCAAAAAATAATTTAATACATACAATTTAACCTTTTTTCGATGAAGTTTTTAAAATACAATTTTGTACTTCCTATTTGTTTAGTTTTAATGGCCTCTTTCGCAACGAATGCACAAGAAGTGATAAAGGAAAAAGCTACTGAGGTGGTAAAGGAAAATCCAGCTAAACGACAAAAAGTAGATGGAGTAATTGCAACCGTTGGAGATTATATTGTACTGGATTCAGATATTGATAAATCATTTTTAGAAATTACCGCCGGAGGTGGTTCTGTAAAGGGAATTTCAAGATGCCAAATGCTTGGAAAGTTACTAGAAGATAAATTGTATGCACATCAAGCTATTCAGGATAGTATTGTGGTTTCAGACTCGGATATCAAAGGAATGATGGAAGAACGTCTCAACTATATGGTTGAAAATTTAGGCTCTATGGATAAGGTAGTAGAGATGTACAAAAAAACAAACGAAGAAGAACTTAGGTCTACTTTTTTTGATGTGTTAAAAGAGCAAAAATTAAGCTCAGAGATGGGTAAAAAAATTGTTGATGGAGTAGAGATTACTCCCGAAGAAGTTAGAAATTACTTTAAAGCTATCCCAAAAGCTGATTTGCCTTTTTTTGGTGCCGAGATGGAAGTAGCACAAATTGTTGTTGCACCAAAGGTGACTCAAGAAGACAAGCAAAAAGTGATAGACCGTTTGAAAGGATTCAAAAAAGAGGTTGAGGGAGGCGCTAGTTTTTCTACCAAAGCCGTGTTGTATACACAAGATCCTGGTTCAAGAGCTACAGGTGGTTTCTATAAAATGACAAGAAAAACGCCATTTGTTAAAGAATTTAAAGAAGTCGCTTTCAAATTAGCAGAAGGTGAAATTTCTGAACCATTTGAAACTGATTTTGGTTTTCATATCATTTTAGTAGAAAAAATAAAAGGTCAAGAATTAGAATTACGTCATATTCTACTTACACCAACCGTTTCTGATGTATCAATTAAAGAAGCGAAAGATAAAATCGACTTGATTAGAAAACGAATCAGCGATAAAGAAATAACTTTTGCAGAAGCTGCAAGAACAATATCTGACGAAAAAGAAACTAGAGCTAATGGAGGTGCTTTGATTAATCCAAAAACGCAAGACACTCGTTTTGAGTTGACCAAAATGGATCCAAGTTTATATAGTAGAGTTTCTAATCTTAAGGATCAAGAAATTTCTCAACCCTTTATGGAAGAAGATCAAGGGAAAAAGACTTTTAAAATCATAACCGTTACCAATAGAATCGACGAACATACTGCTGATTATTCTAAGGATTATATCAAAATTAAAGACTTGGCTTTGAAAGAAAAACAAATCAAAGCAGTAGGAAAATGGTTTGATGAAAAGATTAAAGAAACCTACATTAAAATTATTGGAGAGTACCGTGATTGTGCCTTTACCAATAACTGGTTAAAAAAATAATTTTTATAAAATAAATAAAAAGAGTTAGTTTTATGATTTCATAGTACTAACTCTTTTTTAATTAAAATACATTTTTATGTCTGATGTCGATGCGATTCATACTTTAGTTCAAAAGCGAAACCAACTGAAAGCAGAGATTGCTAAAATAATTGTTGGTCAAGACGATGTTATAGATCAAATCGTACTTTCTATTTTTTCAGGAGGGCACGCATTGCTTGTTGGTGTTCCTGGTTTAGCCAAAACACTTATGGTGAATACTTTGGCACAAGCTTTAGGTTTGGATTTTAAAAGAATTCAGTTTACGCCAGATTTAATGCCTTCGGATATTTTAGGAAGTGAAATTTTAGACGAAAATCGACAATTCAAATTCCTTAAAGGGCCTATTTTCTCAAATATTATTTTGGCAGATGAAATCAATAGAACACCCCCAAAAACGCAAGCTGCTTTGTTAGAAGCCATGCAAGAGCGATCGGTTACTATTGCTGGACATAATTACAAATTAGATTTGCCTTATTTTGTATTAGCCACTCAAAACCCAATCGAGCAAGAGGGAACCTATCCTTTGCCTGAGGCTCAATTAGACCGTTTTATGTTTGCGGTTAAGCTAGACTATCCCTCCTTTTTAGAAGAAGTACAAGTAGTTAAAAACACAACATCGGATGTTAAATTAGTAGTTAACCCTTTATTTACCGCAGAAGAGATAATAGCGTATCAGCATTTGATTCGTCGTATTCCGGTAGCGGACAACGTCATTGAATATGCAGTTACTTTAGTTAGTAAAACCCGTCCTAACAATCCTTTATCCAATGATTATGTCAAGAATTATTTAGATTGGGGAGCTGGACCAAGGGCTTCGCAAAATTTGATCATCGCAGCCAAAGCCAATGCAGCTTTTAATGGTAAATTCTCCCCAGATATTGAAGATGTAAAAGCAGTTGCTATTGGAATTTTGCGTCATAGAATTATCAAAAACTACAAAGCAGATGCCGAAGGAATCTCTGAAGAAATGATCATAGAAAAGCTATTATAACGTTATAGTTGTCTTATTTAGAAAGGTTCTTTGTTTGAAATACAACAAAGAACCTTTTTTTGTTTTGCCTTGAATTTTGATATTAATAAAAAAATCTTTTTTAAATATTGAATTGGTAAAATTTTAATACTAAATTGATTTTTTATCAATAAACATCAACAATATGATCCTTTTAGCAATAATAATTTCCAAACAGGGGACTTCTATTAAATTTTTTTAATTCTCAGCTTTAATTCCTAGATTTGCATAAAAAATAAAAACACTTAATTATATGGTTTTTGATATTGAAAAATTCAAAAAAAAGCCATTAACATACTTCTATTATGAGCATTTATAAGGACTACCTTAAAGAGATCGAAGAACGAAAAGTACAGGGTCTTCATCCAAAACCAATTGATGGTGCTGATTTGCTAAGCGAAATTATTGCACAAATTAAAGATTTAAATAATGAACACAGAGAAGAATCTCTTCAGTTTTTTATTTACAATACTATACCGGGAACTACTAGTGCTGCTGGTGTAAAAGCAAAATTCTTAAAGGAAATTATCCTAGGAGAAGCGGTAGTAAATGAAATTACTCCAGCTTTTGCATTTGAGTTATTATCTCATATGAAAGGTGGACCTTCGATTGAAGTTTTATTAGACCTAGCATTGGGTGATGCTACTACTATTGCTAATGAAGCAGCATCTGTTCTTAAGACACAAGTATACCTTTATGAGGCCGACTTAAACCGACTAAAGGTCGCGTTTGAAAGCGGTAATGTAATCGCAAAAGAAATTGTTGAAAGTTATGCTCAGGCTGAGTTTTTTACTAAACTTCCTGAGGTGACCGAAGAAATTAAAGTGGTTGCATTTATAGCAGGGGAAGGTGATATTTCAACAGATTTATTGTCTCCTGGTAACCAAGCTCACTCTCGTTCTGATCGTGAACTTCATGGAAAATGTATGATTTCGCCTAAAGCTCAAGAAGAAATCAAAGCATTGCAGGCACAACATCCTGACAAATCTGTAATGTTGATTGCAGAGAAGGGTACAATGGGTGTTGGTTCATCAAGAATGTCAGGAGTAAACAATGTTGCGCTATGGGCAGGAAAACAAGCTAGTCCTTATGTGCCGTTTGTGAATTTTGCTCCTATTGTAGGTGGAACAAATGGAATTTCACCAATTTTCCTTACTACTGTTGATGTTACTGGTGGAATTGGAATTGACCTAAAAAACTGGGTTAAAAAACTGGATGCTGATGGTAAACCTCTTCGTGATGAAAATGGAGAAGTGATTCTAGAACAAGCATATTCTGTTGCAACAGGTACTGTTTTTACAATAAATACTAAAACGAAAAAACTTTACAATGGCGATCAAGAATTGATTGACATTTCTAAAGCATTTACTCCTCAAAAAATGGAGTTTATCAAGGCGGGTGGTTCTTATGCAATTGTATTTGGTAAGAAAGTACAAACATTTGCCGCTAAACTTCTAGGAATCAAAATTCCTTTGGTTTATGCTCCGTCTAAAGAAATTACAATTGAAGGACAGGGCTTAACAGCCGTAGAGAAAATATTCAATAGAAACGCTGTTGGTACTATTTCAGACAAAGCTTTGCATGCTGGTTCTGATGTTCGTGTAACGGTTAATATTGTTGGATCTCAAGATACAACAGGTTTGATGACTGCTCAAGAATTGGAGTCTATGGCGGCTACTGTAATTTCACCAATCGTTGATGGTGCTTATCAATCGGGTTGTCATACTGCTTCGGTTTGGGATAAAAAAGCTCAAGCAAACATTCCAAAATTGATGCAATTCATGAACGATTTCGGTTTAATTACCGCTCGTGATCCAAAAGGGGAGTATCATGCAATGACGGATGTAATTCATAAAGTATTGAATGATATTACGATTGATGATTGGGCTATCATTATTGGTGGTGACTCTCACACGCGTATGTCTAAAGGTGTTGCTTTTGGAGCTGACTCAGGAACTGTGGCTTTGGCATTGGCTACTGGTGAAGCTTCTATGCCAATTCCAGAATCAGTAAAGGTAACCTTCAAAGGGCAAATGAAGGATTACATGGATTTCCGTGACGTTGTTCATGCTACACAAGCACAAATGCTTAAGAAGTTTGGTGGTGAAAACGTGTTCCAAGGTAGAGTTATCGAGGTGCATATCGGGACACTTACTGCGGATCAAGCGTTTACTTTTACAGACTGGTCAGCTGAGATGAAAGCAAAAGCCGCTATCTGTATTTCTGAAGACAATACTTTGGTTGAATCATTGGAAATTGCAAAAAGCAGAATCCAAATCATGATCAACAAGGGTATGGATAATAAAAATCAAGTATTGCAAGGATTAATTGATAAAGCAAATAAGAGAATTGCTGAAATTAAATCAGGAGAGAAACCTGCCTTGACTCCAGATGCAAATGCTAAATATTATTCAGAAGTTGAAGTGGATTTGGATCAAATCGCAGAGCCAATGATTGCTGATCCAGATGTAAACAATGCTGATGTATCTAAACGATATACTCACGATACCATTAGACCATTGTCTTTTTATGGTGGAGAGAAAAAAGTTGACCTTGGGTTTGTAGGTTCATGTATGGTGCACAAAGGAGATATGAAAATTTTGGCACAAATGCTCAAAAATATCGAAACACAAAAGGGGAAAGTAGAATTTAAAGCGCCTCTAGTTGTGGCTCCACCAACTTATAATATTGTTGATGAGTTGAAAGCTGAAGGTGACTGGGAAGTATTGCAAAAATACTCTGGTTTTGAATTTGATGACAATGCGCCAAAAGGAGCAGCACGTACCGAATACGAAAACATGTTGTACTTAGAACGTCCGGGTTGTAATCTTTGTATGGGTAACCAAGAAAAAGCTTCGAAAGGAGATACAGTAATGGCTACATCGACTCGCCTTTTCCAAGGAAGAGTAGTAGAAGATACTGAGGGCAAAAAAGGAGAATCATTACTTTCTTCTACACCAGTTGTGGTGTTGTCTACAGTTCTTGGTAGAACGCCAACTATCGAAGAATACATTGCAGCCGTTGAAGGTATTAACTTAACCAAGTTTTCACCATCAAACAAACAATTAGTGATGTAATTCTTCATAAATTATTTATAAAATGTAAAGCCCGAGTTCATTAACTCGGGCTTTTTTTTAAATAGCTCCTCTATTTGTCGTAAATTGTCATGTTCAAAAAAGGATAACACTAAATACATTAATCTTATGGCTTTTGATATTGAAATGATTAAAAAAGTGTATGCAAACATGACTGCTCGTGTTGATGCAGCACGAGAAATTGTTGGTCGTCCGCTTACCTTAACAGAAAAGATTTTATACAATCACCTTTGGGACGGTAAAGCAATATCTGCTTACAAAAGAGGAATTGATTATGTTGATTTTGCGCCAGACAGAGTAGCCTGTCAAGATGCAACCGCACAAATGGCTTTGTTGCAATTCATGCATGCGGGCAAGAAAACGGTAGCTGTGCCAACAACCGTTCATTGTGATCACTTGATTTTGGCCAAAAATGGTGCTAAATCAGATTTAGCGGTGGCCAATACGCAATCCAAAGAGGTGTTTGATTTTTTGTCATCAGTCTCTAATAAATATGGTATTGGATTTTGGAGACCAGGTTCAGGAATTATTCATCAAATTGTATTAGAGAATTATGCTTTTCCTGGCGGAATGATGATTGGTACCGACTCACATACCGTTAATGCAGGAGGTTTAGGAATGTTAGCAATAGGTGTTGGTGGAGCTGATGCGGTAGATGTAATGTCAGGGATGTCTTGGGAATTAAAGTTTCCTAAGCTCATTGGTGTAAAGCTAACGGGTAAATTATCAGGATGGACTGCACCCAAAGATGTTATTTTGAAAGTTGCAGATATTCTAACAGTAAAAGGAGGAACAGGAGCTATAGTAGAGTATTTTGGCGAAGGTGCCATTAGTATGTCTTGTACTGGTAAAGGAACGATTTGTAATATGGGAGCTGAAATTGGTGCGACGACTTCTACCTTTGGATATGATGATGCTATGCGTAGGTATTTAGCAGCTACTGGACGTCAAGAGGTGGTTGATGCCGCCGATGCTGTTGCTCCTTATTTGACTGCCGACCCAGAAGTATATGCCAATCCCGAGCAGTATTTTGACCAATTGATTGAGATTAACTTATCCGAACTAGAGCCTCATATCAATGGCCCATTTACTCCGGATCGAGGAACTCCAGTTTCGAAAATGAAGGATGAAGCAGCCGCTAATGGGTGGCCTATAAAAGTAGAATGGGGACTTATAGGTTCTTGTACGAACTCTTCTTACGAAGATATGGCTCGAGCCGCTTCTATTGTTGAGCAAGCGGTAGCTCACGGAATTACACCAAAAGCGGAGTTTGGTATTAATCCAGGCTCAGAACAGATTCGGTATACTATAGAGCGAGATGGCATTATTGCCACTTTCGAAAAAATGGGAACCAAAGTATTCACAAATGCTTGTGGACCTTGTATTGGGCAATGGGATAGAGCAGGAGCGGATAAAGGAGAAAAAAACACCATTGTGCACTCATTCAATCGTAATTTTTCTAAACGAGCCGATGGAAATCCCAATACACACGCCTTTGTAACTTCTCCAGAAATGGTGGCCGCTCTAGCGATTTCAGGAAGATTGGATTTTAATCCGCTAACAGATAGTTTGTTGAATGATAAAGGTGAAGAAGTGAAATTGATCGCTCCTTTTGGTGACGAATTACCCAAAAGAGGATTTGATGTTGATGATGCAGGTTTTCAAGCACCGGCTCAGGACGGTTCAAAAGTGCAAATCGTAGTTAGTCCAACCTCAGACCGTCTGCAATTATTAGCACCTTTTGAGGCTTGGGATGGTAAAAACATCGTAGGTGCTAAATTGTTGATTAAAGCTTTTGGTAAATGTACTACAGATCATATTTCTATGGCAGGTCCTTGGTTGCGCTTTCGTGGACATTTAGATAATATTTCCAACAATATGTTGATTGGTGCAGTTAATGCCTTTAATCAAAAAGCGAACGAAGTAAAAAATCAGTTAACTGGAAATTACGAGGCTGTTCCGGCAGTTCAAAGAGCGTATAAAGCCGCTGGAATACCTTCATTAGTCGTGGGAGATCATAATTATGGAGAAGGTTCGTCTAGAGAACATGCCGCAATGGAACCACGTTTCTTGGGAGTTAAAGCGGTTTTAGTAAAATCATTTGCTCGAATTCACGAAACGAATTTGAAAAAACAAGGCATGTTAGCCTTAACATTTGCTAACGAAGCGGATTACGATAAAATTCATGAGGACGATACCATTAATTTCATAGATTTGACCGAGTTTGCTCCCGGAAAACCATTAACACTTGAACTAGTCCATTCAGATGGAACGAAAGATATGATTATAGCGAATCATACTTACAATGAAGGTCAGATTGGTTGGTTCGTAGCTGGTTCAGCATTAAATTTAATTGCTGCTGCAGGTTGAGCATAATAAAAAAATAAATTTTAAAGAAAGCTTCATAGGTAACTTTGGAGCTTTTTTGTTACCTATCATTGACCCATAGATTGATTTTATAATAGTTTTAACATTTTTAAATTACTAAAAAAAAGTATATTTGTATTTCTTGATAAAAACATGATTTTTGGATTAAAAACTGCACTTTTTTTAATCTAATTGTTGTAGAATCAGCTTTTTGATAAAAATAATACCACAATTTGTAAAAAACAAGGATGAAGTACTTTAGAATACTATTTTGGCTATTGGTTTGTACCACAACGACTGTTTTTTCACAAGAAAAATTTATTACCCATAAAATTTCTCAAGGCGAAACCATCTCTTCAATAGCTGAAAAATACCATGTAAGTCAGAAAGTAATTTTTAATTTAAATCCAAAGGCTTCAGGTGTTTTAAAATTAAACTCGATTTTAAAAATTCCAAATAAAAATTATAAAAAGGAAGTAACCAAAAGAGAATTAGTACAGAAAAAGAAAAATACCAAAGAAATCGAGTATGAAGTTTTGCCAAAAGAGACATTGTTTGGTATTGCTAAAAAGTATAATCTTTCTGTAGAAGCTATTAAAAAAAGTAACCCTTCGATTGATAAATTGGGATTACAAGTTGGAAAAAAAATAAAATTAGTGGTGCCTGATAACTTCGAATTGAAAGAAGAACCAGTAATTGCCTCGCTCAACGATTCTGAACAAAAAACTACAATCCCTTCAGATAATAATTCAATTAGTGAGTTTGTAGCTTCAAATGTCCCGAGCGAAGGGCAACAAATCCATGAAGTAGTAGCAAGTGAAACAAAATACGGTATCTCTAAACGTTACGCGATTTCAGTCGAGGAACTAGAAAAGTTAAACCCAAGTATTGTAGCCAAAGGCCTTGAAATCGGTCAGAAATTGAATGTGCCTTTGCAAAATAAAGCAACTGAAGTAGTCCAAATAGTTGAAGTTTCAAATCCGTCTCTATCTCCAGTCAAAGTAGAAGTTCCTGTCGTAATAGCCAATGAGCAAGTTGCAGCAGAAACATCAGTCAAGAATACTATTCCATCTCCTGAATCCACAGCGATTATTCATGAAGTTTTACCCAAAGAAACTAAGTTTGGCATTGCTAAGAAATACGGAATTACTCTTGCTGAATTGGAAAAGCTAAATCCTTCGATTCATAAAAAATTGAGAGTTGGTGCGGTACTGAAAATCAAAGAAGGAGTCGATGTTGTAGCAGTGAATGAAACAGAAACTAAAGTTGATACTGCAGTTGCTGGGCCTACTTCTGCTAATTTTTTTGGGGATTACTCCATCGCAGATGATTTAATTGCTAAAGCTTCTGATAATATAGGAATTCGCTATAGGTCTGGTGGTACCACAAGAGCTGGTTTTGATTGTTCTGGTTTAATGTGTTCTACCTTTAGTGCTTTGGACATTAAGCTTCCGAGGTCGTCTAATGAAATGTCCAATATTGGGATTAGAGTTACTCCTACAGAAGCCAAAAAAGGAGATTTAATTTTCTTTAAAACCAGAGGTAGCGGACGCATCAACCATGTGGGTATGGTGGTCGATGTAGTAGGAGACGAGATTAAATTCATTCATTCTTCTACCAATAGTGGTGTAATTATTTCTTCAACAAAAGAAGGATACTATCATCGAAATTTTGCCCAAGTGAATCGTGTCCTAAAATAAATCAATCTTCTTTTTCGCGATAGATTTCAATGTTATCCTTGGAGATTCTTTTCTTGAGCCACTGTTTTAGTTTTTCTTCATCAATGGAGTTTAATTTTTTTGTACTCCTATAAACAGCTATAGTTTTGGTAAGAGTACTATCGCTATTTTCATTAAAAATGTGGTTCGCTACTGAAATGTTACTTACTTCAGGAAACAAAATTGTGATTTCCTCTCTTAAGGCTTTGTTATTGTAGGTATTTGATTTTAGTTTATTTTCTAAACTTAAGATCATTATGTCTTTTTCATTTTCTTTCGCTTTTTCGGTAGCATTGTTTTCTAAAATGTATTTCCTGATATCTGTGGTATCTTGTTTAATGTCTAATTGAGTATTTTCGATATTATACTTTTTCAGCAATTCGCTTAAGTTTTGGATTTCTTGTTTGTTTATTTTTTTATTCAAAAAAGCCAACTCAATACTTCTTGGGTTCTTATTGTAATTGATCTTTTGGTACAAAATCGCAAAGCCTTTTTCATTAAATTCTTCATTTAGAAACAGCTCCACTCTTTGTTTGTATTTTTTTTCTTGGGCTAATACATAAGCAAAATAGACACTTGGCACAATTAGCAAAACAATAATTGTTGAAATGGTATATTTTATTTGTTTGCGGTATTTTGGATTAACATGATTTACTTTTGGATATTTTAGATATTTTACAATTACAAAGGTAGAAATACAGATAAACACACAATTGATGGTGTACAGAAAAAGTGCGCCAAGAAAGTATTTCCAATTACCAATGGCCAATCCATAGCCTGCGGTACAAAGTGGAGGCATTAAAGCTGTGGCAATGGCAACACCAGGAATTGGATTTCCTTTTTCGACTCTTGTGATAGCGATAACTCCCACAAGACCGCCAAAAAAAGCAATTAAAATATCATAAATATTAGGTGAGGTTCGCGCCAACAATTCGGATTGTGTTTCTTTAAAAGGACTAAGCGTAAAGTAAACGGTGGAGACCAATAAACTCACTAAAGTGGCAATAACAAGGTTTTTGGCGGCTTTTTTTAATAATTCAAAATCATAGATCCCCAAACTAAATCCTGCACCAACAATTGGCCCCATCAAAGGAGAAATGAGCATAGCGCCAATAATAACAGCAGTTGAGTTTACATTCAAGCCCACCGAGGCGACTACAATGGCACAAGCTAAAATCCACACAGTCGAGCCTCTAAACGAAATGTTTGACTTTACGTTCTCTAATACTTTTTGTTTGTCTTCTTCTCCAGTGTGTAAATCAAGGAAATTCTGTAGTCGATTCATAGTATATAAAAGATTTTGAATACCAACCGCTCATTCTAAAACCATTAGGTTTAAAGTAGAATGCACTTGTTTGGATATTTTGTTAGCTACAATTGAAGGAATTTGGATATTGAAGTCATCTGTGTTTAAAACAAATGAGGAATTGATTTCCATACCATTAGGTACTTTTTTTAGGAAAGCCTTGCAAATAAGGGGTTTTGATTTGCCGTGTATTTTGATGATGCCTTTTATTTGGTATTCAATAGGTGCTACGGAAACCAATTTATAATCTAATTTATCAATTCTACCAATAAAAGTAGCCTTAGGATACCGGTCACTTTCCAAATAATGGGCGTTAAAATGAATGTTCATCAAATCTCTTTTGAATTGAAATTGTTTGATGAAAATAGTACAATTGATCTCGCTGGTTTTTAATTCAACAGAACAATTCACGGCTTGGTTTATGGCTTTCACTTCTTCAAATAAGGGCACTGAAGCTTCAAAATAGATAACCCCTGTTGCAGTGGATAATCGCTCTTGAGCTTGAACTTGAAAGAAATAGAAAAACCAGAAAAGAGTAGTAAATTTTTTCATGTGAATTTAAAAACGGCATCTCTTAAAGTTACGTTTTTAAATTGTTTTTACCAATTATATTTTACACTACTATTTTTCTTATTTGTTTGCTTACAATTCTAATCTAATGTTGTATTTCGAAAGTTGCGCTAAATTTTCTGGTGAGCAATAATCGAACTCTTCTTCATGAATTTCATGTACTTTTTTGAGTTCAATTTGTTTCAAGCAATTACTAAATCGGCGTACATCATCAGCAGTTTTTAGTTGCAATCCAGGAACAGGAACACTCTTGCCTTGTTCATCTTTGGCTACCATAGTAAAATAGGAGGAATTACAGTGCTTAATTGCTCCAGTTTGAATGTTTTCGGATGTTACACGAATGCCTATAATCATTGAACTTCTTCCCACATAATTTACAGAGGCTTTCATGGTGACCAATTCGCCAACTTCTATGGGCTGTAAAAAATTTACCGTATCTACTGAGGCCGTGACACAATAATTTCCTGAAAATTTGGAGGCACTTGCAAAAGCAATTTGGTCTAGCAATGATAAGATATATCCCCCATGAATTTTACCGCTAAAATTAGTGTGCGAGGGCAACATCAATTCAGAAATGGTAACATGTGATGCGGAAACGGGTTTGAATACCTTGGTCATGAGTTATCGATTATTAAATGGAGAGGCTTCTTTTTGAACCGATGTGATAAAAAAACGAGTTTCTCCCCACCACATAAAAGTGCGTTTTTTTTCTTTATAGGTCAAACGAACATAGTGCCCTTGTAGCACTTTTAGACTATCGATTACGGCTTTGTCTTTATCTAATACAGAAAAACGGAAAATTTGCGCCCCCGAAATGCCTTGACTCAATTCCCCTTCCCACGTTTTGATGAGGACACCTTTATGGCTCAAACGGATTAACTCCCCAGAGCGAACACCATCGCTAACGGGAATGTAATAAATAAACGCCATATAAATAGAAACGATTAGCACACCAGCAAGTAGCAATAAAGCAGCAATTTTTTTCATTTGTTTTAGTTTATAAGGTTGTTTGTATCATTTTCAGCTCTTTTTAGAACATTTTCGGGCAAGGCTTTTTTGGCTTTGGCTCCCATTTTTTTTAATTTTTCTACACTTACAATCAGGTTCCCTTTGCCATCTACTAGCTTATTCATTGCGGCTCCGTATTCTACTTTACTTTCGTCAATTTTCTTTCCAATTTTGATTAAATCGCCTACAAAGCCCTCAAATTTATCGTATAAAGCACCAGCTTGACGCGCAATTTCTACCGCATTTTCTTGTTGTTTTTGGTTGGTCCACATACTATCAATTGTGCGTAAGGTAGCCAATAAAGTGGATGGAGTAACAATCACAATATTCTTTTCAAAGGCTTTATTGTATAAGGCTGTATCCTCATTGAGAGCGATAGCGAATGCAGGTTCTATGGGTATGAAAAGCAATACAAAGTCTGGACTTTCCATCTGATACAAATCATGATAATTTTTCTCTCCCAATTGATCCACATGACGTTTTATCGAGAAAACATGTTCTTTCAATAAGGTAGCTTTGATGTTGTCGTCTTCTTCGTTGATGTATTTTTCGTAGGCGGTCAAGGAAACTTTCGAGTCGACAATCATTTTTTTGCCATCAGGTAAATTGATCACCACGTCAGGAAACACGCGATTACCAGCTTCAGTAATATGACTCTGTTGTACTTCGTATTCACGTCCTTTTTCTAAACCCGACTTCTCGAGCACACGTTCCAATACTAGTTCGCCCCAATTTCCTTGCATTTTACTATCACCTTTTAACGCTTTAGTCAGGTTGATGGTTTCTTTGCTCATTTGTAAATTCATTTCACGAAGTCCCAAAATTTGCTGACGCAGCGCCGCATGATAGTCAATACTTTCTTTGTGGGTGTCTTCAACTTTTTTCTCGAATAACTGAATCTTATCTTGAAGCGGACTCAAGATGTTTTTCATGTTTTCCTTGTTTTGCTCGGTGAATTTATTCGATTTTTCGTCTAGAATTTTATTGGCCAAATTTTCGAATTCTTTGCTGAATTTTTCTTGAAGTTGCTCGACCTCATTTTTTTGTTCTTTATGACGCTCTAACAAATTATCAAAATCTACTTCTTTTTTAGAGAGTTGAATGGCCAAGCTGTCTTTTTCATTACGGATGGTTTCTTTTTCCTGAAGACTACTTTGCAATTGTTTTTCGAAAGTAGTTTTATCAAGAACAGCTTGCTCTTTTTGTTGCTGCAGCAAATGTTGGACAGCATTGATCTTCTCTTCTAAGCTTATTTTTTGAGTGTCAAAACGAGCCGAAAATAGCAGTTTCCCTATAAAAATACCAAGACCAAGCGCAACGATAAAAACCAATAAAAAAGAAAATAATTCAGACATGGAGGATAGATTTTTTGAAAAGTAAAAGTAAGAATTAATATCAATTCCTTTTTTCAAGAATTAATTTATTTATTTTTTGTTTTGCCACGCAACCTTTTCTAAAAAGTACCCTCTAGATAAAGGAACCAACTAAATACAATATAAAATGAAAAAAATAGTCTTTTTTGTAGCCATAGCAATGGGTATTACTTCTTGTTCATTAAACGCTGAATCGGATTCAATTTCTTGCGGTGTTACCAGAAATGTAGCCTATAAAAGCTTCAATACTTGCAATACCTTGATTACAGAAACAGTGGAGTCAAAAGCCATTATAATCAATTCTCAAGAAAAGTTCAATGCTACTTTCAAACCTTGCACACCTCCAGCGGTCATTGATTTTACTACCACAAGTTTGGTAGGCTTATTTGCTGGACAAAAACCATCTGGTAGTTATGACATAAAAATACAAGCTGTTGTTGAAACCGATTGTGAAGTGGTGGTTTCTTTTTATGAAATCGCTCCCAAAGTTGGCGATGCGGTGACTCCAGTGGCAACCTATCCAAAAGATGTGATTGCGATTCCTAAAACTTCCAAACCTGTTTACTTGCAGCGCGTAGGACAAAATAATGAATATGTCATTATCGGTAGTTTTAGAGGAGCTTGTACAGGTGGTGCTTGTCAAGAATTTTATCGATTGGATGTACAAAAAGTATTGCGTTTTAAAGATGTAGTGTACGGTGATTATGCTATGGCAAAATATGGTTTTACAGGCTTAGTATACAAAGATGATTACACTAGTTTCCTTGGCGGAATACCAAGTGAAGTGTCTAGTTTAAAAGGACAAACTAAAACGTTTGGTACTCCAGACTCACATGATCAGGGAGGGATTTTCTTTGAGTGGCATCAAGGCAGTGTCGTAACCAAAATGTATTTGGATAATGATGATACCGCAGATCAAAACTCGGCGATACTAAGCTTTAAGAAAAGACTTCAAGATAAAATTGTTTCTTTGAAAACTAAAAATTAATCGTTTTATTTTAGTAATAAAAAGTCGAAAGTAATAACGTTACTTTTGCAAAAGTGTGGTGCCTAAAACAGTTATTATTGTAAGACGAATTGAAAGACAACTTAGAAATACTGATCAAAAAATGTGTTGAAAACGATAGAGCGGCCCAGCAAAAGCTCTATCAGTTGTTCGCACCTGTTTTGTATGGCCTTTGTTTAAAATACATGAAAAATGAAGACGATGCCAAAGATGTTTTTCAAGAAGCCTTTGTCATTGCCTATCAAAAAATGTATCAATTTAAATTTGAAGGCAGTTTTGAAGGTTGGCTCAAGAGAATTTTTATCTACAAGTGCATCGAAACTTTAAAAAAGAATAGAAAAAATCTTTTTTTACTTGAAGGGTACGATGACCCAATAGACGAAAGTTTTGAAGAAGAGGAGATGGACCGATCTTCTCTTAGCGAAGAGCAGTTGCTAGAATACATTCAAGATTTGCCAGATCAATACCGATTGGTGTTCAACTTGTATGTATTCGAGAAGCTGAAACATAAAGAGATTTCGGTCATGCTTAATATTACAGAAAGCACCTCGAAATCCAATTTGAATAGGGCCAAAAATCACCTGAAAAGAAGAATTTTGACCGCATTTAATTCTAAAACAGCATGAAAAAAGAAAAGATAGAAACGATGTTTTCTGCAATAGAAAATTTCTCTAGCACTCCGCCACCAGAATTGTGGGATGCTATAGAAAAAGAATTGGATACACCCAAAAAGAAAAAGAGAGTTGTAGCGTGGTGGTTTGCTGCAGCGAGTTTGTTGGTAGGGATAGGTATTCCTGCCTACTTGTTTTTTCAAACCCAATCAACTCCTTTTTCAAATCAAAAAGGAATAGACAGCAATTCAAAAGTAGTCTACAAAGAAAATCAATTACCAGAGAATCCATCACAAGAGAATCCATCACAAGAGAATCCATCATCTGAAAAAGCATCAGACAAAAATCCAACAACTATTCTTTCAAACAAAAGCGGAAGAGAGAACCATAACGCGGTAGTAATAGTTTCAAAAACAACCTCAGAAAACCAATCAGCATCAGCTCAACCCAACAATATTGGATCAAAATCAAACCAATATACACAAAAAAATGATGTTCAAAAAACGGCAAAAGGAGCAGGGCAGTCAACTACCGAACAAAGCCATTCGCCCTTTGCTGCCCTTCAACAAAAAATAAAAAACAGTGCCGTTATTCCGCAAACAACAGGCAATAGCCCAGCAATCGCAGCAACAGAAAATCAAAGCCAATCCAAATCGGATGTTATTTTTAATGCTTCAAGTAAAAATGAAAAGATTGGGAACACAACTGTAAATGATGTAAAAAATAACTCGAATGCTACAGGTTTAATAAACAAGAATTCAGAAAAAAACACTTCTATTGCTGCTTTAAACCCAGATACTAAAACCAAAGAGCAATTGCAAATTCAACAAGAGCTCGCAATCTTAGAACAAAAAACAAAAGGAGAAGAACCAGAATCCAAAGCTAAAAAAGACAAAAAACAAGAAGTCTTATCAAAATGGTCCATGCAAGTCGTGGCAGGAGTCAACAGCTCTCAAAATTATAGCAATCAACAAACACTTGGCGTAAAAGGAGAAGCGCAACAAGGTAAAACCTATGGCGTAACGACCCAATACAAACTCAATAAAAAATGGAGTGTAGGTTCTGGATTTAAACTCAATGAGTTAGGGCAACAATTGTCGGGCGTGTCCTATTACAACAGCCAAATGGTGCAAGGGAGCGGAATTTCAGGCGTCATTGTAAATGCAGATAAAACAAATCTAACCGCGATTTCTACTAATGCTGATTATGTTTTTCTCCCACAATCCAAATCCATAGAGGTTAGTCCATCAGCCTTTTCTTCGGGCGATATTTCGCAAAACCTCAAATATGTAGAACTTCCGCTTACGGTTTCCTACGTGCTTTTTCAAAAAAAGAAAACCAATATTCATTTGAATACGGGAGGTTTCATTAGTAAATTAGTCTCCAACCAGTTTTTCTTAAACGGCGAATCTATTGGCGCGAACAATCAAGTCAACGACATGGTCTACGGAACCTTGTTGAGTAGTACTGTTCAATACAAAGTTTTTCCCACCACACATTTGTTTGTAGAACCGGGTATGAATCTTTTTAGCAGCCCGCTAAAAGAGCAATCCTTCAACCAGTTTCAATGGTCGCTTAACTTTGGAGTACATTTTGATTTTTAGTTTTTTAAGAGCAGTTGCATAGGGAGTTTTAGTTAGCATACACCCGTTATCAGCTATATCTTTGCCTTTTTAAACCCAGAATCCGCATTAGACTTCGTAGCGAAACTGAATTATTCAATAAAAGCAAGAGTTCACGGACTATTTTTGAAGAAGGAAACAGTGTTCAGCGAATACCTTTATAAATATAAACCAATGAGCTAATACTTTTGTATTTTGAATTTAAAAATGGGAGTAAGTTCTTGGTTTTGAAGAAGAATTTAGTTGTAGTAGATTTCTAATGCGGAATCTGGGTTAAGGAAAAAAGGCAAAGGATGCCGCTCCTACCGGGGCTAGGGAGAGGCAATTGTGTTATTTTGTGATCAACCTCAAACTATTATTTATTCTTAGACGTCTCATTCAAGGTAGCCTTTCCCCTTTCATTTCTTATCGTATCTTTGCGCCACAAAACAGGTATATGAAAAAAATAGTGGTAGGCATATTCCTTTTCTTCTGGATAGGAATTACAGCTCAAGAGCAAAAAAAACCGTATGTAATTTTGGTATCCTTAGACGGATTCAGATGGGATTATCCCAATTTTTTTGAAACTCCAAATTTAGATTTAATTGCGAAGAATGGGGTAAAGGCTAAGTCCATGCAACCCAGTTATCCTACCAAAACTTTTCCCAATCATTACGCAATGGCTACCGGACTATATCCAGATCATCATGGGATAGTCAATAATAATTTTTATGATCCAGCGACCCAAAAAGTATTTACGCTAAAAACCGCTTCCAAAAAAAATAGTGAATTCTATGGCGGTAATCCCATTTGGAATCTCGCCGAAGTACAAGGCGTTAAAGCTGCTTGTTTCTATTGGCCAGGTTCAGACACTGGAGCCAAAAGTGCTAGTATTTTCAAAGAGTACGACGAATCGGTTAGTTACGAAAACAGAATCAATACCGTAATAGAGTGGCTAAACCTTCCCGAAGCGGATCGTCCTCATTTAATCACCTTATATTTTGACCAGCCCGATGAAACAGGTCATAATCACGGACCTTTGTCCGAAGAAAACAAAATAATGGTACCCAAAGTCGATGCAGTCATTGGGCAGCTCATGCAAAAATTAGACGCGCTTCCCATCGGTAAAGAAATCAATCTAATTGTAGTTTCAGACCACGGAATGGCAGCCATCAGCAATGACAAAAAAGTCGCAATTTTGGACTATCTCAAACCAGAATGGTACGGATATGCTGCGGTTATCAACCCTATTATGAGTATTGAAGCTAAAGCTGGATATAAAGAAGCTATTGCAGACGCTTTAAAAAAAGTGCCGCATATCAAATGGTATCCTTCAAATAAAGTACCTAAACGCCTCCATTTTGGAACTAATCCAAGAGCCTTAGATTTTGTTGTTGAAGCAGATGCAGGGTATAGTTTAGTCAACAAACCCAATCAAAAAGTCAGCGGCGGCACACATGGTTACGATAATAAAATGAAAGACATGCAAGCCATTTTTTATGCCAAAGGCCCTAATTTCAAAACGGGTAAAAAAGTAAAGTCTTTTCGTAATGTTAGTGTTTATCCATTAATTGCTAGTATTCTTGGATTAAAAGTAGGGAGCATAGATGGTGATTTGGATGAGGTAAAAGCGATGTTGAAATAGAAAAAGAAAGATAAAAATTAATTTAATAATATACATGCATCACCATTATATTCTTCATAAACCCTACGGCTATCTGAGTCAATTTATTTACGAACTCAAACGAAAAAAACGGTTGCTAGGGGAACTCTATGATTTTCCAGAGGGCACGATGGCTATCGGTCGACTAGATGAAGATTCCGAAGGATTGCTATTGTTGACAACAGACGGGAAAGTCAGTGAGCAAATTAGAAGTAAGAAAGTGGATAAAGAATATTATGTTCAAGTGGATGGTGTAATCACTCCCGAAGCTATTGAGCAAATAAAAGAAGGAGTTGAAATTGGTTTCAACGGAACCAAATATATGACCAAGCCTTGCGAAGCCTTTATTTTGAATGAAATTCCTAATTTTGGCCCTCGTGGAAAAAAAATAAGAGACGAACGACACGGCCCCACTTCATGGGCTTCGATTATAGTCAATGAGGGAAAATTTCGTCAAGTGCGCAAAATGACCGCTGCTGTTGGATTCCCTACCTTGCGGTTGGTTCGCGTCCGAATTGGAAATGTACACTTGAATAATTTACAAGCTGGAGAAGTGAAAGAAGTTATAAGTTTTGAATTATAAATTATGAATTTTTAAAGTAATTAAACCCAACACCCAAAACCCAAACCCCAAAACCCAAACCCCAAACCCCAAACCCCAACACCCAAACCCCAAACCCAAAACCCAAAACCCAACACCCAAAACCCAACACCCAACACCCAACACCCAACACCCAACACCCAACACCCAACACCCAAAACCCCAAACCCAAAACCCAAACCCCAAAACCCAAAACCCAAAACCCAATTATGTTAAACATCGTACTCGTCGAACCCGAAATCCCTAATAATACTGGAAACATTGGCCGCTTATGTGTTGGCACAGAAAGCCGGCTGCATTTAATTCACCCGTTTGGTTTTGTGATTAATGACAAAAACCTCAAACGTTCTGGACTGGATTATTGGGTACATCTGGATGTTACGGAATATCAAAATGTAGCCGAATGGATGAAGGTAATTCCAGATTCTTCAAGAGTCTTTTTAATGAGTTCGCACGCGGAGCATTCCTATTTGAATATCGAATTTCAAGACGAAGATTGGTTGGTTTTTGGCAAAGAAAGCGTGGGTTTGAGTCAAGAAGTATTGGATTTGTTCGCCAAAGAAAATCAATTAAAAATCCCTATGTCACCTCTGATTCGCAGTTTTAATATTGCCAATTCTGTTGCTTTTGTAGTTGGAGAAGCAAGAAGACAGCTTTCGGTGGGCAAAAAATAGTTGGTATTCTGCAGTTGTTAGTGTTCGGTTTTTATGAGCTGTTACTATGTGTGCCTTTTGCGGCTAATTTTTTACCACAAAGCAACACAAAGTAGGCACGAAGCAACACAAAGTTATTTAGTTTACTTTGCGCCCCTTGCGTAATCCCAGTGCGAACTTAGCGGTTAAACTTTTTTGCCACGGATTGCACGGATAAAACGGATTTATAGCAATTGTTTAACTGTTTAATTGTTAGTGTGCTTCGTGTCTTCTTTGTGAATCTTTGTGTTTGAATTTTTTCAGCTATAGATTTCAAAACTAAACTTATATGCCCTTATTTGCCTCCTATGGTTCAAAATAAGCATTCCTATTCATAAAAAACTTCGATGACTTATATGTTTGTATTTTTTTTACCACAAAGTAACACCAAGAAGGCACGAAGCAACACGAAGTTATATGGTTGACTTTGCTTTCTTAGCGGTTAAATTTTTAGAAACGTATTTCGAAAAAAACTTCTATGCCCTTATTTGCCTTATATGGTTCAAAATAAGCATTCCAATTCATGAAAAACTTCGATGACTTATATGTTTGTATTTTTTTTGCGTCCCTTGCGTAAACCCTTTGTGCACTTAGCGGTTTAATTTTTAGAAGCGTATTTCAAAAAAGAACTTACATGCTCTTATTTGCCTTATATGGTTCAGAATAAGCATTCCTATTCATAAAAAACTTCGATGACTTATATGTTTTATCTCAAGTTTTGTGTTAACCACTAATCACAAACTTCCCTTTATCAGCATCAAAAACAATATGCTCATCTTTAAAAAGCGTGTTGAAACTTCCTTTCGCAATCAAATTACAAGGTTCATCTTGCACAACACTTTCAGGCGTCATAATAATCATTTCGTCGCTCAATTGAATCGCCATATCAATATCGTGAGTAGAGAAAAGAATACATTTTTCCGTTTCGTGGGTAAGTTTTTTGAGTAATTTTAATAGTGAAACTTTGTGTAACAAATCCAAGTGCGTAGTAGGTTCATCCAAAATAATCAAAGGCGTATCCTGAGCTAAGGCTCGTGCAATGAGTACTTTTTGCAATTGCCCATCACTAATTTGATAATGCTTTTTATCTGCCAAATGACTGATTTGAGTTAGGGACAAGGCCTTTTCAACTTGAATTTTATCTTCCTCGGTTAAGGTGCCAACCCAATTCGTATAAGGCTGACGTCCTAACGCGACTAATTCATATACCGTCAAATTACTTGGAGGTAATTTTTCGGTCAAAACCAAACTCATTTCTTGTGACAAATCGGAAGCACTATAGGTTGCTATGTTTTTACCGTGTAATAAAACATCACCCTCAAGAGGCGTTTGAATTCCAGTAATGGTTTTTAAAAGTGTCGATTTTCCAATGCCATTCGCACCAATCAAAGCAGTTAGTTTCCCTTTTTTTAGCGCTATAGAAACGGCTTTAGCAACAAGAGTGTTTACTTTTTTGTTGTGATAACCAATACGTATCGATTGGGTTTGAAGGATGATAGTTTCTTCCATTAGCCCATCATTTTTTGTTTTCTAACCAATAACCAAATCACCACAGGAGCTCCTAAGATTGAAGTCACCGCATTGATGGGTAGACTCACTTCGGTGCCGGGTACTTGTGTAAATATATCGCAAACCAACATAATCCCCGCGCCAAAAAGGAGCGTGCTCCAAAATAGAATGCGGTGATTACTGGTTTGAAAGGTCAATTTGGCGATATGAGGAACGGCCAATCCAACAAAGGCAATCGGACCTGCAAAAGCGGTAATGCTTCCCGCTAGTATACTAGTAGCAAAAATAATAATCATTCGCGCTTTGCTGTAGTTGAGCCCCATACTCTTGGCGTAGTTTTCACCCAAAAGCAAAGCATTAAGCGGTTTGATGCTAAAGGCACTTAGAACCAGTCCAATTCCCACACAAAGACTCAAAATCGACACCGATTCCCAAGATAAGTTTCCTAAATTTCCCAACGACCAAAAGGTAAATTTTTGCAATTGCTCTGCCGAACTAAAATAGGTGAGTGTCCCGACAATGGCCGAGGTTAAGCTGCCAAACATCAGACCAATAATGAGTATCGCCATAGTATCTCGTAACCGTTGCGATACAAGGAGTACGAGTAATAAAACACTACTGCTTCCAATGGTCGAAGCCAAAACAATACCATAGTTCGAAAGTAACAAGGGAATTAAAAAGGAAGGCATAAAACCAGCGCCCAAAATCACAAAAGCAACCCCTAAACTAGCACCAGAACTCAATCCCAACACATAGGGTCCAGCCATTGGATTTCTAAACAACGTTTGCATCAATAGACCACTCATCGATAGCCCCATACCAACCAATACAGCCGTAATCGCTTTGGGTAAACGATAATGTAAGATAATGTATTCCCAAGTGTCTTTGGAAGCGGGTTGACCTAGCAAACTTTTCAAGACTTCTTTAGCAGGAATAGCGATGGAGCCATAACAAATGTTGCCCACAAATAGCCCAAACAATCCTATGCCTAAGGCAATAAAAAGAATGCTATGTTTATGAGAAGACCTCAATTTATTGTAATTTTTCGGCAAAGGTAAACGTATAATTCGGAAGTAATTCGGGATGGAAAATTTTGATATAATCTTTCAAGACCAAATCGGGTCTACTTGCCGCCAATTCATAATAAACAGTACCACCGGTAGCTCCGTGTTTGTTTTCAAAAGTATAGACGCTTTTGGTTTTCACAGCGTCAAATTGTTGGTAATGCGGATTGCTATTTTGCAATTCCGCTAAGTTTTTAAAGGAACCTGTGGCAATCCAATAATTAGCTTTTTGCGCTTTTTCCAAAATCTTCTCAAAGGGCAACGACAAGCTTCCTGTTCCTTTGGTAGTGCTCCACAAATAATTAGATTTGGCATCTTTTAAAAACTGTGCTACCCAGCTGTCGCCTTTGGCCACAAACCATTGTTCTTGGTACATTGAGCCATACAATACGGTTGGATTTGACTTTTTTTGAGCGACCAAGGCTAGAGTTTCGTTGTAACTTTTTACGATGTCATCAAATAAAATTTCGGCTTCTTTTTCTTTGCCAAACAAAGCACCGTACAATTTAATCCATTCGGCTTTGCCTAGTGGCGTTTGTTCCATCCAATCGGCTTGAATGAGCACTTTCAAACCGCTTTTTTGTAAGTTATCAATCGTGGGATTCGAATTATCAATGCCAAAAGCCACAATCAAATTAGGACTCAAATCAATCAATTGTTCGGTGTCTAATTTCTCATTTTGACCAATATTTTTCACCTTTCCTGCATCGATTAGTTGTCGTGTTTTTGGAGACGAAATATAATCGGTGTGCGGAAAACCAAGTAATTTTTGCTCCACACCCAACATTTCCAAAAACGGAATATTGGTGGTCGAGGTCACCACTATGCTTTGCAAAGGCACAGCAATGGTAGGGTATTTTTGTAAACTATCTGGAACGATACCGTTTTTTTCTTTCAAAATATAGGTGAAGTTTTGTTTCGCGTCAGGCCAAGCATTGCGAACCCTTACCACCGAAAATCCTTGATTTTTTTGTATCGAAAGTCCAGAAGCATAGCGAATACTATTGGTGGTGGCGGTTTCAGATAGAGGAGTAGTGTTTCCTTTTTTATCGCAAGCACTCAAAGAGAGTAACAAGCTAACAAAAGCAATAAGAACAATTTTAGTCTTCATAAACAAATTTTGATTGGAGCAAATGTAACGCAAAAACTAAAATTTCTTGTTTATTTTTAACACTAAAAAATTCAACAAAGACTATCTTTGCTCTTTAATGAAGCCATAAATTATCCCAAATGATGTACTTGATTACTGGAGGAGAACGTTCTGGAAAGAGCGGTTTTGCTGAAAAAATAGCCAAAGAAAAGTCGGATAACCCAATGTATGTTGCCACTGCCCGTCAGTGGGACGCCGATTTTAAAAACCGCATCGACAGACACCAAAAAGACCGTGACGAACGTTGGGAAAACATCGAAAAAGAAAAATTCCTGAGCGAGATAAATTTCGAAAACCGTGTGGCTGTCATCGATTGTGTGACCCTGTGGTTGACCAATTTTTTTGTAGACAACAACAACGACATCGATTTGTGTTTGGCACAAGCCAAGAAAGAAATCGATGCCCTCGCACAGCAACCCAACACCACTATCATCATCGTTTCGAACGAAATCGGGATGGGCTTGCACGCAGAGACACACATCGGTCGCAAATTCACCGAGTTGCAAGGTTGGACCAATCAATACATCGCCCAAAAAGCCGATACCGTAGTTTTCATGGTAGCGGGAATCCCAATGGTAATCAAAGGCGAAGTTTAAAATAATACAGCATTGGGCGTTTCCACAAGGGCCGGGCTGTTCGTTATATCTTTACTGCCGAACCCCGGCAGTAAAGGATGCCACTACCATCCCTAACGCAAAAAAAGACTATGACACTACAAGAAATCATACAATCCCGTCGCGATACCCGCCACTTCACCACCGACGAAATGCCAGAAGACGTCTTGCAGAAAGCATTACAAGCTGGGCATTACGCACCTTCTGTTGGACTAACCGATGCCACTCGATATTACGTTATACGTTCCTCCGAAGTTAAAAAAGCAATCAAACTTTTGTTTGAAGACTACGATAAAAAAGCAGCCAATGCCACTGATAACGAGCAACAAAAGCAACAATACAAAACCCTAAAACTCGAAGCCATCGAAGAAGCTCCAGTGGGACTAGTAATTGCTTACGACCGTTCGGTGCTCAATAGTTTTACCATCGGAACGGTGGGGGGTAATGAAGCGATTAAGTTTAGCGCGGTTTGTGCGGCACAAAACATTTGGTTATCCTTAACCGAACAAGGCTATTCTATGGGATGGGTGTCGATTCTAAACTATCACGAATTCAAATCTATTTTAGGATTACCCGAAAACATAGAACCCTTGGGCTATTTTTGCGTAGGTAAACCCGCCTCTAATTATGAGCATCAGCCGATGTTGCAACAACTAGGTTGGAAGAAAAAAGAGCCATTTCCTTCTGTCACTACGATTGATTCGATACAATCAAAAGAAACTATAATTTCCTCCTCCGAAGAAAAAGTAACGGAGTCCAACGCGATTTTATCGAACCAATTGCAACACAAAATCGATAACAAAACCAAACCCACAGGAGCTTTGGGTGATTTAGAAGCACTCGCTCACCAAATAGGGATGGTGTTTCAAACCACTTCGCCTCAAATTAAACAGCCACATTTGGTCGTTTTTGCAGCCGACCACGGTATTGCCAATCACGGCGTAAGTGCCTATCCACAAGAAGTCACCCGACAAATGGTAACTAATTTTCTGGAAGGTGGAGCAGCAATCAATGTGTTTTGTACCCAAAACCAAATCGAATTGTCGATTGTAGACGCGGGGGTGAATTATGATTTTCCAACGAACACTAAGTTGATTCACAACAAAATTAGCAAAGGCACGCAGTCGTTTTTACATACCGCTGCTATGAGCCCTTTAGAAGTAGCCACTTGTTTTTCGAAAGGTGCTGCTGTTGTGACTCAAATTGCACAATCGGGCAGTAATTGCATCGGTTTTGGAGAAATGGGCATTGGGAATACGGCGACCGCTTCGGTAGTAATGCATTTTTTGACGCAAATTCCCTTAGCGGATTGCATCGGAAAAGGAACGGGAGTTTCAGATGAAAAGCTGCAAAACAAGCATCAAATTTTAACAACAGCGATTGCCAATCATAAAGGCGCTACCGATTTAGATTCGATTTTGGCCTATTTTGGAGGTTTCGAAATCCTGCAAATAGCTGGCGGAATGCTCGAAGCACATAAAAATAAGATGCTAATTTTGGTTGACGGATTCATTGCGACAGTAGCCTTTTTGATTGCTTTTAAGAAAAACCCCGCTATTCTGAGCAATGCCGTTTTTTGTCACGCCTCGGCTGAAAAAGGACACCAACAACTCTTGGAATATCTAGGAGCAAAAGCATTGTTGCACCTTCAATTGCGCTTGGGGGAAGGAACGGGGTGCGCTCTAGCTTTTCCTTTGGTGCAATCAGCAGTGGCTTTTTTGAATGAGATGGCCAGTTTTGAATCGGCGGGGGTGAATGACAAAAAGGAATAGATGATTAGAACAAAATGATTTGTTGCCATACCTGCAAGGTTTTCAAAACCTTGTAGGTATGATTGTAAGAATGAAAACTCATATAAGGTCAAAAAAAAGACTTTGCAGGAGTTTGGAATTAATTGTGAATCAAATTATAGTTCCTGCAAGGTTTCCAAAACCTTGTAGTTATGATTGTAAGAATGAAGACACCTACAAGGTCAAAAAAAGACCTTGCAGGATTCCTGAATTAATTGTGAGTCAAATTTTATTCCTGCAAGGTTTCCAAAACCTTGTAGGTATTATTGGAAGAATGGCAACTCATATAAGGTCAAAAAAAAGACCTTGCAGGAGCTCAAAAAATAGTGCATCATAAACTCTTCACAATAGAACTCAGGTTATAAGTAAAGAGTCAACCAAATATAAAACCAACAAGAAAAACGAAATGTAGCCATAGAAGTACAATGAAACCTTTTAGCCCCGATGGGAGGGAATATCCTTTTTTTTTATACCTGTCAGGTTTTAAAAACCTGACAGGTATAAAAAAAAAGATTGGAAGGACAGCGGGACGATGCTGGCATAAAGGCTTTTTGTTGCTGCTTCTATAAAATATAAATAAATGAAAAAACAACTTCACATCTTTTTTACCGCTTTGATGTTCTATACCCGAATTCCGTGTCCGAAGAACATTGACCACAATCCTGATTATTTAAACAAAGCGTCTCGTTATTTTCCATTAATTGGTTGGATTGTCGGGGCAATTGCTTTTGGAGTGTACGCTGCGGCCTCTTGGTTGTGGAATGCTGAGATTGGAATGGTTCTTTCGATGATAGCGAGTGTGCTGGTTACAGGTGCTTTTCACGAGGATGGTTTTGCCGATGTCTGCGACGGATTTGGCGGCGGTTGGACCAAAACTAAGATTTTGACGATTATGAAAGACAGCGCTATTGGCGCTTATGGTGCGATTGGTTTGGTATTGCTTTTTTTGCTGAAGTATATGAGTTTGGTTACTTTGGTCAAAAGTGAAGCGCTTATCACTAATTACTCTTCACTCTTCACTCTTTTCTTGGTTTTCATAACAGGGCATTCTTTGAGTCGATTGGCGGCGATTTCGATTGTGTTTACTCACGAATATTCTCGGGAGGATGCAACGAGTAAAAGCAAACCCATTGCGCAACAGTATTCTTGGAAAGAAGTGGTGGGCGCTTTGTTTTTTGGGCTATTGCCTTTGCTGACTTTGCTATCGAATCACCCGATTATTGGGTTGGTGGTGTTGCCTGTTTTTTTGGCGCGTTATTTTTTGGCGCGTTATTTCCAGAAATGGATTGACGGCTACACAGGTGATTGTTTGGGAGCGACACAACAAGTGTGTGAAGTTATTTTTTACTTAAGCTTATTAGCGATATGGAAATTTATTTAGTCCGCCACACCGAAACGGTTTGTGAAAAAGGCATTTGTTATGGTCAAAGCGATGTAGGTATTCGAGCACCTTATGATACGATTTTTGAATCGATTTTGGAGCAATTGCCAGAGCAAGGCGTTTTGTATACCAGTCCGTTGCAACGCTGTTCGATTTTGGCGCACCATATTCAGCAAATAAAAGGAATTTCTATAGTTGCCCAAGAACCAAGACTGAAAGAAATGCATTTTGGGGACTGGGAATTGCAAGCTTGGAACGCTATTCCGAGGACTGTTTTGGACCCGTGGATGAATGATTTTGTGAATGTTGCGGTGCCCAATGGCGAATCATTTATCGATTTGGACCAGCGGGTTTGGGAATTTTTGGAGGAGAAATTAGAAAAATCAAATGAAAAACCGCTGATTTTAGTCACGCATTCTGGGGTGATTCGAAGTGTTTTGTGTAGAATAAATAACATTCCTTTGCAGGAGGCTTTTGCTACACCCTTAGATTACGGAGTGGTGGTGAAAGTGGAGTATACTCGTTAAGCAAGGTTTGTGTGAGGGCAATGTCATTAAGTTAAGGAATAATCAATAATTTGATTGTTGATTTTTGAGTAACGATTTTTGATTTCTGATGTGTAAACCATTGAAAAACTAGTTTTTCTTATTTATTAGCACAAAAATCTAAAATCAAGAATCGTTAATCTTCAATCTAAAATCTTTTAACTTAATGACATTAGGATGGCCGTTGGAGCTCTCCCGATTTTTCATCGGGAAGCGGGAACGTACAGCCCGATCCGATTACTGAGCCTGTCGAAGTATCAGGAGGGTACGCCCAAGTTATGAATGATGTGATTTATATTGTTGTATTGTAGTGGTTTATGATTTTTTTTACTTGTTTTTTGAGTTTTAATTTTAGTATTCCATTTTTTTAAGGCTATATTTGCACCCAAATTAAGGTTGCGTTTTACTTTTTTTAGAAGACGCATTAAAAGGGAATTAGGATAAAAACCTAAGCTGTACCCGCAACTGTAAGCTATGAAGCTTGTTGTTATCTACAAAGCCACTGTTTTATAAAGTGGGAAATTAGAAATTAGAAATAGAAGTATAACTTCTAACCTCTAACTTCTAACTCCTAGCTTGGAATGGGAAGGTCAACAACAAGACGCAAGCCAGGAGACCTGCCTTTTTTCTTAACCAATAGCGAACTTTCGGGAAAAAAGGTTCAGGAAATTATGGCACATTTTAAATCTTTTCTTTGTTTTTGCTTGCTGGCAAGTCAACTGACTTTTGCTCAGAATGATTCGATAACTCGCTTAAAAGAGGTCGTCATTGCTGATTCTAAGCTGCGCAAATTTTCTAGTTCTCAAACGATTCTTAGTTTGAACGATTCTATTTTGTCTAAAAATAGTGCGTTGTTGACCAATTTACTCAATTATAATTCGGTTTTGTATTTTAAAGAATACGGTCGTGGGATGCTTTCGACGGTTGCTTTTAGGGGAACCACTGCGTCGCAAACTGCGGTGATTTGGAACGGTATAAACATCAATTCTCAAATGAATGGGAGTACCGATTTTAATACAATCTCAGGAACGGATTATAATTCGATTGCTGTCAAAGGAGGTGGAGGAAGTGTGATTTATGGCAGTGGCGCTATTGGTGGCACGGTGCATTTGAACAATGACTTGCGATTTGAGCGTTCTTTTTCAAACCAATTGCGATTGGATTATGGAAGTTTCAACACGCAGGGGATTAATTATAGCAGCCATTTTTCCAACACAAAATGGTCGGCTCAGATTGGTTTTTCTAGAAACTATTCTGATAACGATTACGATTATCCTGGTCTTTTTGATTGGAAAGGCTATCAGCGTTTTAATGAAAACGGGGAATATGAAGTGATTGGATTCAATGCAGCTGTTGGTTTTAAAATCTCTTACAAACAAATACTAAAGGCTTACAGTCAGTCTTCGAATACGGATAGGAATATTTCTTTGCTATCGCCTTCGGAGTCTAGAACGAAATATAAGAATGATTTTAGTAGAAATTTGTTGGAATACAATGGTGTTTTTGACCAATGGACGATGAATGGTAAGATGGCTTACCTCACCGAAGGCTATCAGTATTATCCCGACAAGTCGCTACAACAATACAGTTTTGGAGATACCAAGACTTGGATTACCAAAGCGGATGTTAGTTTTCAGGCGACGCCCTTATTTTTGATAAATACGATTTTAGAATACAATACAACCCAAGGTGAAGGTTCTGGATTTGGATACCACGAAAGACAGATTGGTGCTGCTTCTCTGTTGTTTAAATATGAGATGGATTCAAAATGGCAAAATGAATTGGGTATTCGTAAGGAGTTTACCAATAATTATAAATCACCTGTTCTTTTTTCGGCTGGAAGTGCTTTGCGCATTGCATCTTGGTACCAATTGAAAGTCAATGTTTCTCATAATTTCCGAATTCCTACTTACAATGATTTGTATTGGGAAGAAGGCGGTAATCCCAATTTAAAACCCGAAAGTGCTTACCAAGGTGAGCTGGCCAATGTCTTTACTTATAAAAATTTCAGCTTGACGCAAACGGCCTATTACAATAAAATTAAAGATTTGTTGCGTTGGGTTCCTGGGAATAATGGGATTTGGTCTCCTCAAAATACGGATCGCGTAGCCGCTTATGGGATAGAAGCGGTATTGGCTTGGAAACAACAATTTGGAAAAAGTATTTGGCAAATCAATGGGACGTATGCGTACACCATTTCTAAAAATGAGGAAACCCAAAAGCAATTGTTTTTTGTCCCTTATCACAAAGCTACCGCAGCATTGGCGTATAGTTTTAAAAAATGGAGCGCTAATTATCAATTCCTATTTAATGGTTTTGTCTATACGCAATCCGATAACAATCCTAGCGCTATCATTCCTTCGTATTGGGTTGCTAATGTGGGCGTAGATTATGAATTCTTTAAACGTAATCCAATAAAAATAGGCGCTCAAGTCCTTAATCTTTGGAATGAAAAATATGAAAGTCTGGAAAATAGAATGATGCCCGGACGTAATTTTAATTTGTATCTAATCTTTAAATTTTAATATAATGAAGTTAACTAGAGTTTTATTAGTAGCCTTTACTTTTGCCTTTTTGGCATCTTGTACAAACGACGACAACGAAAATGTGTCCAAAGGGAATTATGATAATGGGGTATTTATTCTAAATGAAGGCAATTCATCTGGAGGTTCGGTATCGTTTTTAGGAGATGATTTGACTACTTTTAAACAAGATGTGTATGGAGCAGAAAATGTAGGTGATTTTTTTGGAAAATATGTGCAATCGATTTTTTTTGATGGGGATAAAGCCTATGTGATTGCAGGAGGTTCTAATGTGATTAATGTTGTGAATCGCTATACGTTCAAGATACTTGCTAAAATCGAGACAGGTTTAGTTACACCAAGATATGGGGTGGTAAAGAATGGTAAAGCATATGTAACCAATGCGAACACTTATTCTTATGCGAATCCAGCCACTGGAAACACAGATGATTTTGTAGCCGTTATCGATTTGGCGACAAATAAAGTGGAATCTAAAATTAACTTGAATGCAACGGCGAATCGTGTTGTTTTAGATGGTGATAAGTTGTACATCACAGAACCTTATAATAGCGACAAAGTTTTGGTTGTAAATACGACAACTAAGGCTTTAGAAACACCAATAACCGTTGGGTCAAGCGCCAATACAATGGAAGTGAAAAACGGTATTTTGTATGTGTTAGCTTCTCCTTACGGAAGTGCAAGCAAAATTGTGAAGGTGAAATTATCGGATAAATCGGTTACTGAAGTGGTGTTTCCAGCGGCTTTGACAGATGCAGGAAATTTGGACATTTATGGTTCTAAAATCTATTTCACAAAAGATACAGGAGTGTATAGTATGGATATCACGGCAACACAACCTTCAGACAAACCTATTTTTAACTACTCATCTACTTCTCAATATGGAGTGATGTATGGTTTTGCGGTAGAGAATGATAAAATTTACATTGCTGATGGAGGGGACTTCGCTTCGAATAGTAAGGCTTATGTGTATTCTTTAACTGGAACATTGCAAAAAGAAGTAACAGTAGGAGTAGGACCAAACGGATTCTATTTTAATAATTAAAAGGGTTATATCTTAAAAACTAAAAAGGCGTTTTCGAAATGAAAACGCCTTTTTTTGTTGGGTAGTTGTTGTTTTTATTTTAGAGTTGAAACCACATCTAAAATGGTGTTGGCAATTTTTGTTTGTTCTGTTTCATTGGTCAAGGTACGTTTGTCATTTTCGTTAGTCAAATACCCTAATTCAATCAAAACACCTGGAACGGTTGCTTTCTTTAACACCATAAAAGGGGCGTTTTTTATGATAGTATTACCTTTTAAAGCAGTTTGCTGTGTCAATCTTGCGTTAAGTTGTGTCGCAATTTCTTTAGATCGTTCAACCGTGGCTGGATTTTGTTCGTTGATGAAAAATTCCAAACCAGATTTTTGTTGGGTAGCGTTAGCATTAGCATGCAACGAAATGAATAAATCAGGTTGTATTCTATTGATAAGTGCTGCACGAGAATGCAACTCCACGAATTCATCCTCATTTCTAGTAAAATGTATCACAATATCTTTATTGGTATTCTGAGCTTTGATTTTACTAGCAATTTGAGCAACGATTTCTTTCTCAATGGCAGCTTCATTTTTTGCGCCAAAATCATGTCCGCCATGTCCTGCATCTATCACCACATGGATAGTTTTTGAAGGTTTCAATGCAGGTGAAATAAATGCTAAAGAAGCACACGCTAAGATCCCGATACCAATTTTAGAATACAATTTCATATGATAGTGTTTTAAGAGTTACTAATGAAGTTTCAAAAAGCATTGCTTTTCAGAGATATAGGGATAACGCTATATTTTCTGATTTTAGTATATTCCTATAAAGATTTTAATAAACCCTCTGGAATACTTTCTAAATACATGTCGTTTCTAAACCCTCTGATGGATTTGCCATCTTTGAAAAATTCATATGTTTTGCCTTTGGCAGTTGGGATTCCTTTTGTTGTACCTGTAATTTTTCCTATCGTTAGCTTTAACAAAGGTTCGTTACTATCTCCTAAAACGCCAAAAGTACTGATGGTTTCTGCTTGTTGGAAAGTTGGCGTTAATCCACTTTGGTAATCACCAAAACCATCGGCGTTCACAATTTTTAGTACTAGAGGTTGCATGGCATATTTGTGAGAAGGGTTTACGTTCTCTTTTTGAAAAGTTGGAGAATCATACAAAGTAATTGATCCTACGTTTTTACCAGTGGTAACATCTCCAATTTGAACGACATTGATAAAAGGCTTCAAGCCATTAATTACCAATTCACTAGCAGAAGCTGTACTTTTTGTAGTAATAATATAGATTTTTGTTAATTTCAAACTATTGATTGGAGTACTTTCAATTTTATCAGTGAAAAAGTTTTTGAGCGCCTCTGGATTATTAGTACTGAAATAAGCTTCAATTTTTTCATTCCATTGTTGCTTAGCAAATACTTTTCCAGTGAATTGTCCTGTAATCATACTAGCCAATCTAGTAGCAGTTTGTACTGAACCTCCACCATTGTAGCGTAGGTCCAAAACTAAATCGGTGATGCCTTGTGATTTTAAACTTCCAAAAGCGTCGTTGAGTTGGGTATCATAATTAGCAAAAAAGCCATTGTACATCAAGTACCCTATTTTTTTTCCCCCAGTTTCGATTACTTTATTGATCAAAATCGGATTTTCATTCAGGGTTGTTTTGATTAGAGCAACTGATTTTCCGTTACTCACAATGGTCGAACCGTTATAATCGGCTAAATTCAAAGTGTAGCTTTCTGCATTCAATAATAAAGTTTGGTAATTGCTTACAGTCAATTGTGTTCCGTTTACTCCTGTAAACATATCACCTCGTTTGATAGCTTTTGTCGAAGCATCAGATCCAGGGATAATGTAACGAACATAACCAAAAATTTCTGAAGTACTTCCGGGTTTATAGCTCAACCCAAAATCAACACCATCGTTTTTAGTAGTGCCTTGAAAGGATTGCTCTAACGCAACATAATCATCAACAATCCAGCTAAAACGATCGATGGATTTGTCTACGCGCAAAGCTTCAAATAAACTTTCTGGGGTGCTGTAATTTTTTAGAAAGGCATTTAATTCCGATTGATTTTTAAATTTATCATCGGCCAAATTAGGCACATCGCTTTGCCATAAATAGTATTGATTCATCCCTTTCCAAACAAAGTTCTGAATTTCTAATGCTTTTGGTGCAGCAATATCGTCCTCGTCTTTTTGACAACTTTGTAAAAGGAAAAGGCTTGTGAATAAAAGGAATACAATTTTATATGTAGTTTTCATAAATTGAAGTTAAGGGTAATTAGTTTTTGTAAAAATACTAACTTTAAAATTATTTTTTTATTGTTTGTAACAAAAATAATTGTCATTCGTCTTGCTTATATGAACCGCTAGAAACAACCATCAGAATGAACCAAAATGAGTTTGTACAATTGATTACTCCTTTCAAAGACAAGGTCTTTCGATTGGCCAAACGATTACTCGTGAGTACGGAGGAGGCTGAAGATGCTACACAAGACGTTTTGGTAAAGTTGTGGAATAAAAATGAAAGTTTATCAGGTTACGCCAGCGTTGAAGCCTTGGCCATGACCATGACTAAGAATCATTGTTTGGATCAGTTAAAAGCGAAACGTTCCAGTAATTTGCGAATAGTACACAACAATTACACGGATCGAGAACCAAGCTTGCAGCAAAAAGTAGAAGACAATGATAGTTTGAATTGGGTGGCTAAAATAATTGATCAATTGCCAGAACAACAAAGAATGATTATTCAGCTTCGCGAAGTAGAGCAATATGAGTTTGAAGAAATTGCCAAATTATTAGAAATGAATGAAACCGCCATTCGCGTGGCACTCTCTAGAGCTAGAAAAACCATTAGAGAGCATATGTTAAAAACACACCGTTATGGAACTGTATAAAATAGAAGAGCTTTTAGAAAAATACTTTCAGGGAGAAACCAGTATTGACGAGGAAAAAGAGTTGACGAATTATTTTTCCTCCTCGAATGTTGCGCAGCATTTGGAGCAATACCAGCCATTATTTGGCTACTTCTCTCTAGCAAAAGAACAAATAAACCCTAATGAATTACCAGAATTGCCTACCCAAAAAGAGGCTATTTCAAAACCCGTTTGGTGGTCATTTGCGGCTTCGGTTGTCATTTTGCTTGGAATAGGAATGTATGTTTACACGACAAATGAAGCGAAGACTAGTGTAGCTTCTAACGAATTGGGGACTTATGACACCCCCGAAGAAGCGTTTAGAGAAACTCAAAAAGCATTAGCCTTGTTGTCAGGTCACGTAAACACTGGCATAGAAAGTGTGCAGGTCATTCAGGAATACGATAAATCAAAAGGAAAAGTTTTTAATCAATAAATCAAAAAACAACATGAAATCAACAGTTATAATTAGCAACAAAACTCGTTTTACATCAATAACGAAAAAAGTATTCTTAGCTTTAGTATTTTTACTAGTCGCTAACCCCATTTTTGCACAAGGTGCCTTCGATAAATTCGATGGTCAAGATGACGTTACTTCTGTGATTGTCAACAAAAAAATGTTCGAAATGATGAGCAAAGTAAAAGTTGACGCTTCTGATAAAGAGATGCAACAATATTATCATTTAATCAAGAAATTAGAGAATCTAAAAGTCTTTACTACCAAGAGTACTCGTGTAGAAGCTGAAATGAAAGCTACAGCCGAACGCTATATTAAAACGGCAAACTTAGAAGAGCTAATGCGAGTAAATGACAATGGCAGAAGTATTAAAATTTTAGTAAAATCTGGGGCGAAAGACACTCAAATCAAAGAGCTGTTAATGTTTATTGATGGTGGAAAAGGCGAAGATAGTGTATTAATGTCTTTGACAGGCGATTTTGATTTGAATGAAATCTCGGTATTGACCGATAAAATGCGTTTTCCTGGTGGAGACGATTTGAAAAAAGCCACCAAAGGAAAGAAGTAGTAACTAGTACTTAGTCGTTAGTGATTAGTAATCGAGTTCTTGTTTTTGATGCTGGTTTCTAATCCAAGATATAGGATTCCAATTCCTGCAAGGTTTTCAAAACCTTGTAGGTCTGTTTTCAGAATC
>CAUPCW010000015.1:0-44018 GCA_963509895.1 uncultured Flavobacterium sp. | reverse complement strand
GTTTGATATTTTTTTTGAGTAAAACTCAAAGTAGCCTTTAATACCAAATACCACAAAGATACTAAAGACCAAAAAAATTAAAATTTCCAAAAACAAATTTAATCCTAAGAACGTATTTTGCGCTTCAAAAAAAGTACCGCTCGCAAGAGCGATGTTTTCAAAACTGCTAACCAGAACAAACGTGACTATCAGCGCAATGATAAACCATTTGATTTGTGTCATTAAATTAATACTAACCATTTATTATTCTTTTACAGGGCAAATTTGATTAATATTTTCATACTGCACAATACCCACTTTTAGTGATATTTCATTTTTTTTGTTAAAATAAAAAAGTAACCTTAAAGAAACACTCAGTAACAAAAATCAATGTTTGAAATCAAATCAAGCACTGTGTTAATGGAGTTTATAGTATATTTGTGGAAATTAAAATACGATGTCAGAAAAAGTTACTCCCTATAAAGATTCGCAGTTAAGTAAAAAAGAACAGGTAGCCACTATGTTTAACACTATTTCAGGTAATTACGACAATTTAAACCGTGTTATCTCTTTTGGTATTGACATTAAATGGCGCAAAAAAGTATTGGATTTAGTAACAAAATCTAATCCAGAAACCATTCTTGATATTGCAACTGGAACAGGAGATTTGGCTATTTTGATGGCACAAACTGAAGCTAAAAAAATTATTGGTTTAGACATTTCTGCTGGAATGCTAGCAGTGGGGGTTGAGAAAATAGCAACCAAAAAACTTTCTAACCGTATCGAGATGCTTTTGGGCGACTCCGAAAACATGCCTTTTGAAGATAATTATTTTGACGCTGTTACAGTAGCTTTTGGCGTAAGAAATTTTGAAAATCTAGAAAAAGGATTATCTGAAATTTTAAGAGTATTAAAGCCTGGTGGCACTTTCGTTATTTTAGAAACATCTGTTCCAGAAAAAACACCTTACAAACAAGGCTATCACTTTTATAGCAAAAACATACTCCCATTAATTGGAAAATTATTCTCAAAAGATAATACGGCATACGGTTATTTGTCTGAATCATCCGCAGTTTTTCCTTATGGCGAAAAACTGAACAATATTTTGAAAAAAACAGGGTTTATAGATGTAAAAGACATGCCTCAAACTTTTGGCGTAGCTTCTATCTATTATGCATCAAAAAAATAATTAGAAACTGTCCTGTTTCCTATGAAAAAAATAACTGTTATCCTTTTTTTACTATGCATGACTTTTGGTAATGCACAAGTAAACAAACGTCTTTTTAGCAAAGACCCTATCATCAACTTAGAGAATTTTCAAAAACAGAAATTGTATTTTGGATTCTACATGGGTTTTAATGGTTATGATTTCAAAATTGATTATAAAAACAACGTTCCCGATGTGCTGGTAAAAAGAAGTACAGGATTTAATGTGGGACTTGTGGCTGATTTAAGACTACAAGAATACATTAACTTGAGATTCGAGCCTGGATTGTATTACACCAAAAGAGACTTATACTACCCAAATAGCTACTTCCCTACTACACCTACAACAAGTGACCGATTAAGAGAAGTAAACAGTACTTATATCCATTTTCCATTATTAGTTAAATTTTCTGCGCTACGAACAGGAAACGTAAGGCCCTATTTATTAGGTGGTGGCTCACTTACCTTAAATTTATCCAGCAATTCCAAATCACTAGACGACAATGCAGAAGGAAGATTCAGAATGAAATCGTGGACACCCAACTATGAACTAGGCTTTGGGATTGATATTTTTTCTGAATACTTTATTTTTTCACCATCCATTCGTGGGGTTTTCGGTATAAACGATGAATTAATCAGAGACAAAGACCCCAACAGTCCTTGGACAAGCAATATTGAATCCATTAAAAGTAGAGCTATTTTTATCAACTTTACTTTTCATTAAAAAGCCCTCCGCTTAAATTCACTCAAAACAATTGCAGTAGCTGTGGCTACATTTAAACTCTCGGTTTGCTGTAAATCACCAAAACGAGGAATTGTGATTTTTTGGGTAACCAAAGCTTCTATCTCAGATGAAATACCATTCGCTTCATTACCTAAAATAATAATACCCTCAGCTGGAAGGTCTGTATTATATAAAACATCCCCTTCCATAAAAGTGCCAAAAACAGGTAACTTTGTCTTATTTAGATACTCTTTTAAATCCAAATAATTGACATGTACTCTTGCAATAGAACCCATAGTGGCTTGCACTACTTTTGGATTATACAAATCGACTGTTTCTTTTGAACAAATCACTTGCTTAATCCCAAACCAATCACATAATCTCAGAATCGTCCCCATGTTTCCAGGATCTCGAATGGTGTCTAAAGCAACTATCAATCCTTCATTTAGAAGGGCTGTTTCTGCTGGAATTTTAAAAACAGCTAAACAAGTATTGGGAGTAGTTAAAGCACTAATTTTCCTTAAATCGGCATCAGAAATCAACGTTTTTTGCGTTAACGGTATAGCTTTAAAATCATCAACGGTAACATACAAATGCTCCAATTCAAAATTAGAACTCAATAACTCATGAATCCCTTTTACACCTTCGGCAATAAACAATTGATGAGCAATTCTATATTTTTTTTGATGCAAACTCGATATAAGTTTTATTTGGTTTTTACTAACCATAAAAAAATGTACTTTTGAATTAAATTTATTAAAATCACTTGAAAAAGAATTCCACAAAAGTAGTTGCATTTCTTCTAATTGCAATATTTATTTCTGCATGTAATGCTGTAAAACGGGTTCCTGAAGGCAAATTTTTACTAACAAAAAACCAAATACTAGTAAATGACAAAGCCATCAAGGATCAAACAGCATTCGATCAAATGTATCAAAATCCAAACGGAACTATTGGTGGATTTAAATTAAGATTAGCATTATACAATGCCGCAAATTTAAATCCAGACTCCACTTATCAAGCAAAATTCACCAACAATCCAGGGAAGTACGAAAGAAAATCCAAATGGCTATCTGCCAAACAGGTAGATCGACTTGGAGAGTCCTTTTATTACAAAGGCATTCATCAATTCCTGAAAAAAGTAGGCGAAGCTCCTGCAATTATAGACACAATCAAAACTCAAAAAACAGCTATCCGTTTAAATAATTATTATTTCAACAAGGGCTACTTTAAAGCAAAAACCACGTTCAGCATTGACACTGTTGGATTAAAAAAAGCCAAAATAAAATATAAAATCGCCTTATCAGATCCTTTTATTTTGGACACAATTTCTAAGTCGATAACCTCACCTGCTTTAGATTCGCTTTACAACATTTCTAAAGAAAATAGTTTTATTCTATCCGGAAAACAATATAAAACCAGTGATTTTGAAGAAGAGAAAAATAGAATCACCACTTTTTTTAGAAACAACGGAGCCTTTCACTTTCAACCCAATAATGTAACTTTTGACATTGATACTATTGGCAAAAAAAACAAAGCTAATGTTGAAATGATAATTAAAAATTACTCTTATCAAAAAAATGACTCAACCTATACAGTTCCTTTCAAATTATTTAAAATAAGTGACATAAAAATCTACACCGATTATTCGCAAAAAAACCCACCAGAAACAGTGACTGATAGTGTTGAATACAAAGGATTTAAACTCTTCAGTCATGGCAAACTAAAATACAAACCTTCGGCCATCACTGACGCTGTTTTTATCACAAAAGGAACACTTTTTGGCGATTATAAAACGGTTTTATCCAACCGATCATTGAATAATTTAAAGATATTTGGTTATCCAAGCATTCAATATGAGGTAGACAAAAGAGACTCAACCGCCCAATCACTTATTGCAAAAGTTTATTTAACACCTAGAAAAAAATTTAGTTTTAGCACCACCTTAGATTTAACCCACTCAAACATTCAGGATTTTGGTATTGGAGCTAGTATCACTGAAACCATTCGAAATGTTTTTAATAGAGCCGAAACATTAGAAATTGGTTTTAGAGGCAACATTGGATCCTCTAAGGATTTTGCTAATCCTAATGACGCTTTTTTCAATGTAACTGAATACGGAATCAATTTAAAATTGAATTTCCCAAGAATTTTATCACCTTTTAATACCGATAAAATTATTCCGAAACGAATGATTCCTTATACCCAAATTTCGTCTGGATTCAACAAACAAAGAAATATTGGGCTAGACAAAGAAAATTTTACAGCTTTATACACGTATAACTGGAATCCAATTCGCAACAATACTGCCCGAGTAGAATTGTTGAACGTACAGTTTGTTCGAAATCTGAACCCTGACAACTACTTTAATGTTTATGGTTCATCGTACAATGCCTTAAATAAAATTGCGAAAGATTTTAATAACAACAGTACATATGTAGACTCTAAAAATAACTTAATTATTAATTCGGGCACCACTGGATTTACCAATGATGTTCTAAACGGCAACTCTTCTATTTTACCAACAGACAAAGAATTTAAAGAAGTATTAAGTATTGAAGAAAGAAGAATAAGACTAACCGAAAATGATTTTATTCTCGGCACAAGTTATACTTTTACACAATCTACAAAAAAGGACATTCAGGATAATAATTTTTACCAATTTAAGACAAAAATTGAATCGGCGGGAACGCTACTGAGTTTGATTGCCAAGGCTAGTAATTTGCAAAAAAACACATCTGGTCAATACGAAATATTCAACTTACCCTATTCAGAATATGTAAAACTCGAATTAGACTATATTAAACACTGGGATTTTTCAAAAGAAAACATTATTGCTTTTAGAAGTTTCTTCGGAATTGCTCTTCCTTTTGGTAATGCAGACTACATTCCTTTCTCCAGAAGTTACTTTTCTGGTGGTACCAATGACAATAGAGCTTGGCAACCCTATAGCTTGGGACCAGGAAGTACGGGTTCTGTTCTTGATTTTAATGAAGCAAATATGAAAATTGCACTAAGCACTGAGTACCGCTTTAAAATTGCGGGAAGTGTGAAAGGCGCCTTTTTTGCAGATGCAGGAAACATTTGGAATGTATCAGATGCAGTAACAATAGACTCGGCTACTTTTACAAGTCTAGATGACTTAAAAGAAATAGCTTTAGGTACTGGATTTGGTTTAAGGTATGATTTAAACTTCTTTGTTGTAAGATTTGACCTAGGTTTCAAGACCTACAACCCAGCTTATGCAATTGGAAATCGCTGGTTTAAAGACTTAAATTTCACAAAATCGGTCTTAAATTTTGGAATTAATTACCCGTTCTAAAGTTAGAATTGATTAATTTTGCAGACTATATATATAAAACAAATAACTTTAAAAACTAAGTAAAATGGCACACAACATAAAACCAGGAGTTGCTACCGGAGACCAAGTACAAGAGATTTTTAAATATGCTAAAGAGAAAGGATTTGCTCTTCCCGCAGTAAATGTAACTGGCTCAAACACTATCAATGGAGTTCTTGAAACAGCAGCAAAATTAAACGCCCCAGTAATTATTCAATTCTCGAATGGTGGAGCGCAATTCAATGCAGGGAAAGGACTTTCAAACGCTGGTGAAAAAGCAGCAATCGCTGGTGGAATAGCAGGTGCAAAACATATTCATACCCTAGCAGAAGCATACGGCGCAACTGTAATCCTTCACACAGACCACTGTGCAAAAAAATTATTACCTTGGATTGATGGATTATTAGACGCTTCTGAAGTACATTTTGCTGCAACAGGAAAACCATTATTCTCTTCTCATATGATTGACTTATCAGAAGAACCAATCGAAGAAAACATCGAAATCTGTAAAGAATATTTAGCTCGCATGAGCAAAATGGGAATGACACTTGAAATCGAATTAGGAATTACAGGTGGTGAAGAAGATGGAGTTGACAATTCTGACGTAGATAGTTCAAAACTATACACTCAACCATCTGAAGTATCTTACGCTTACGAAGAACTATCAAAAGTAAGTCCTCGTTTTACAATTGCTGCTTCGTTTGGTAACGTTCATGGCGTTTACAAACCAGGAAACGTAAAATTAACGCCAAAAATCTTGAAAAATTCACAAGATTATGTTCAAGAAAAATTCAATACAGAACACAACCCAGTTGATTTTGTATTCCACGGTGGTTCTGGATCTACACTTGAAGAAATTAGAGAAGCTATTGGATATGGTGTAATCAAAATGAATATCGATACAGATCTACAGTTTGCTTTCACCGAAGGAATTCGCGATTATATGGTCAATAATTTAGAGTACTTAAAAACTCAAATTGGCAACCCAGAAGGAGCCGATGTTCCAAACAAAAAATACTATGACCCAAGAAAATGGTTAAGAGAAAGCGAAGTAACTTTTAATGCAAGATTAGAACAAGCGTTTGCTGACCTAAACAATGTGAATACACTATAAAAAAGTGATTCACTTTCAATTTTAAGTGTTCAATTATCAAAACTGATAATTGAACACTTTATTGATTATGAAACAGAATACTTGATTACTGAACACTGAATACTATATAAATGGCTTGGTTTAAAAGAAAAGAAAAAGGAATTACTACTGCTACCGAAGACAAAATGGATATTCCAAAAGGGCTTTGGTACAAATCACCTACAGGAAAAATCATCGATGCTGATGAATTAGCTCGTAACTTGTTTGTAAGTCCAGAAGATGATTTTCACGTTAGAATTGGTAGTGCTACCTATTTTGAAATTTTATTTGACAATAACGAATTTGTTGAGTTAGATAAAAACATGACCTCAAAAGACACTTTGCATTTTGTTGACTCCAAAAAATATTCAGACCGTCTAAAAGATGTGATGGAAAAAACACAACTCAAAGATGCCGTTAGAACTGGAGTTGGAAAATCTAAAGGAAAAGAATTAGTGATTTGCGCGATGGATTTTGCTTTCATCGGAGGATCTATGGGAGCTGTTGTAGGAGAAAAAATCGCTAGAGGAATTGATCATGCCATCCAAAACAAATTACCTTTTGTAATGATTTCAAAATCAGGAGGAGCACGTATGATGGAAGCAGCCTACTCCTTAATGCAATTGGCCAAAACATCAGTAAAACTAGCCCAATTAGCAGAAGCGGGATTACCTTACATCTCTTTATGTACAGATCCAACAACAGGAGGGACAACCGCTTCTTATGCCATGTTAGGAGATATTAACATCTCTGAACCAGGAGCATTAATCGGTTTTGCAGGACCTCGTGTAGTTAGAGACACTACTGGTAAAGATTTACCTGAAGGCTTCCAAACTGCTGAATTTCTTTTAGAACATGGTTTCTTAGATTTCATTACCCCAAGAAAAGAATTAAAAGACAAAATCAACTTGTATATCGATTTGATTCAAAACAACGATATTCGATAAGTCATTTTACTTTTGAAATACAAAAGAGGCTGTCTATTTTGAGACAGCCTCTTTTTTTTTATTCAATTTACTCAGCTATTTTATTGTAAGATCAAAATACTATATTTTGAATCTCTTGTGTAGTCAAAAAACTACATCCCTGTTCTAATTGCCTCAACTGGATCTAAATTAGCAGCCGAAATAGCTGGCAAAATACCAGAAAGCAAACCAATAAAAGCAGCCAAACTTGTACCTAAAAGAATGTTGCCAAATCCTAAAACAAATTCAAAATCCAAAGCATTGGTCAATATCATCGCGATAATCCAAACAAAGAGTAATCCAATTAGTCCTCCAATAAGCGAAAGAATGATTGCTTCAAATAAAAACTGAAACAAGATAAATCGGTTTTTAGCGCCTAATGATTTTTGAATCCCAATTAAATTTGTTCTTTCTTTTACAGAAACAAACATAATATTAGCGATACCAAAACCACCAACCAACAAAGAAAAACCACTAATTATCCAGCCAACCACATTCATTTGACCAATAATTCCATCGATAAAATCAGTAAATCCAGAAAAAACATTGATGAAAAAATTATCTATTTCACCAGCTTTAACACCACGAAAGGCTCTTAATTTCTGTGAAATCTCATCTTTATATGCCTCCATATCTACCCCACTCTCAGGTTTAAAAATTATAACATTGGTTAGTCCATCATTATTATCTCCATACAATTGGCGTACAAAATTTACAGGGATAAAAGCAGATGTATCATCTTCATCAAAAATACCTGACCCTTTTTTCTTTAGCACTCCAATCACAGTAAAACGTTTACCATACAAACGAACATTTTTACCAATAGGATCACTGCCTTCAAATAGCGAAGTAGCAATCTCATCCCCCAAAACAATGACTGACGCACCAGAATTTGCCTCCGATTCATTATAAAAGCGACCCTGCTCGAACTCTAATCCTTGTATATAGATAAACTCATGAGAAACAGGTACAATATTTACATCACTTACGATCTTAGAATCGTGCTTTATAGCTTCTCTTCTGGTAAAAATCTGATACCCCATTTGCTCTGTATGGGTCATCGCCCCTTTCATATAAATGTACTCGTCATACTTCACATTTGGAAACTGTTCTCTTTTCCATTGTGGAATTTCTGAAGGCCCAAAAGAGAACTTCATCAAATAAATGGTGTTTTTGTCTAAACTACTCAAATCTTTGGATATTTTTCTATCCAAAGAATCTACAGCGGCCAAAACTGCAATTATTGAAAAAATACCAATAGTAACCCCTAATAAAGAAAGCAATGTCCTTAATTTATTAGCTAACAATGCGTTCATCGCAAAGCCAAAACTCTCTTTCAATAACCGAAGATAAACTAGCATAGACTTAAAAATTGTGTTAGGATAAAATTGATTAATTTTAATTCAAAAACCTAATAAAATTAATACTCTCATAAGTACGAATTTAAATAAAAATGTTACATCATTTCCTGTGAATATATTTATAAAAATTGACTATTTTTGCACTTTCAAAAAAACTACTACACATGAGCACTACTAAAAAAATACAATCAGCCTTAATTTCAGTGTTTTCCAAAGACGGATTAGAGCCAATTGTTAGAAAATTACACGAACAAAATGTTGTTTTTTATTCAACTGGAGGAACCGAAGAATTCATTAAAAACTTAGGCATTCCTGTAATTCCTGTTGAAGATGTTACTTCCTATCCTTCTATCCTTGGTGGAAGAGTAAAAACGTTGCACCCAAAAGTGTTTGGCGGAATTTTAAATCGTCAAGACAACGAAAGTGATGTACAACAAATGAAAGAATATGAAATTCCTCAACTAGATTTAGTAATTGTTGATTTGTATCCTTTTGAAAAAACTGTTGCTTCAGGAGCAAGCGAAGCCGATATTATTGAAAAAATAGATATTGGTGGTATTTCTTTAATTCGTGCTGCAGCAAAAAACTTCAAAGACACTGTAATTGTAGCTTCTGTTGACCAATACGCACCATTCTTGAGTATCATTTCTGAACAAAACGGCGCAACTACACTTGAAGACCGAAAACTTTTGGCTACAAAAGCATTTCACGTTTCATCTCATTATGATGGAGCCATTTTCAACTACTTCAATACCGATGAAACGATTTATAAAGAAAGTATCGCTAACGGTCAAGTCCTTCGTTATGGCGAAAATCCACATCAAAAAGGGTTTTTCTTCGGAGATTTTGAAGCAATGTTCAATAAAGTTCACGGAAAAGAATTATCATACAACAACTTATTAGATGTTGATGCTGCAGTAAACTTAATCAATGAGTTCAAAACTGATGGACCTACATTTGCTATCTTAAAACACAACAACGCATGTGGATTAGCTACCAGAACCACTATTAGCGAAGCTTACAACGCTGCCTTAGCTTGCGACCCAACTTCTGCATTTGGCGGTGTTCTTATTTCAAACACAAAAATAGACGTTGCCACAGCAACAGAAATCAATAAATTATTCTGTGAAGTGGTTATTGCTCCATCGTATGAAGCTGAAGCGTTGACCATTTTACAAGAAAAGAAAAACAGAATCATATTGGTGCAAAACGAAGTAGCCTTGCCAGCACGACAAGTTCGTACTTGCTTGAATGGAATTTTGATTCAAGACCGAAACAACATCACAGATCAGGCTGAAGATTTAAAAACTGTAACCACAACTGCTCCAACAGCACAAGAGGTAAAGGATTTGATTTTTGCCTCAAAAGTGTGTAAAAATACCAAATCAAATACTATTGTTTTTGCTAAAAACGGTACACTTATTGCTTCAGGAACAGGTCAAACCTCAAGAGTTGATGCCTTAATGCAAGCTATTGACAAAGCAAAAACATTTGGATTTAGTTTAGAAGGTGCTTCTATGGCAAGTGATGCCTTCTTCCCTTTTCCAGACTGTGTTGAATTAGCCAAAAAAGCAGGAATTACCGCTGTAATTCAACCCGGAGGTTCAATCAAAGACGAGTTAAGTATCAATTATTGCAACGAAAACAATTTGGCAATGGTATTTACAGGAACACGTCATTTTAAACATTAATTTGTTTAACTTTGTTAAATAATTTTTACAATACATAAAAACGTATGGGATTTTTTGATTTCATGACTGAGGATATCGCGATAGACCTTGGTACCGCAAACACTTTAATCATTCACAATGACAAAGTAGTTATTGACAGTCCTTCTATTGTTGCTAGAGATAGAGTATCAGGCAAAATTATTGCCGTTGGTAAAGAAGCCAATATGATGCAAGGGAAAACGCATGAAAACATTAAAACAATTAGGCCATTAAAAGATGGTGTGATTGCAGATTTTGATGCCTCTGAAAAAATGATCAGTATGTTCATCAAAAGTATTCCTGCACTAAATAAAAAAATGTTTACCCCAGCTTTACGCATGGTCGTTTGTATCCCATCTGGTATAACCGAAGTAGAGATGCGTGCTGTTAAAGAATCTTGTGAACGCGTAAACGGAAAAGAAGTATACTTAATCCACGAACCAATGGCTGCTGCTATTGGTATTGGTATCGACATTATGCAACCAAAAGGAAACATGATTGTAGATATAGGAGGTGGTACAACCGAAATTGCTGTTATTGCATTGGGCGGAATTGTTTGTGACAAATCCGTAAAGATTGCGGGAGACGTTTTCACAAATGATATCGTTTACTACATGCGTACACAACACAACCTTTTTGTTGGAGAAAGTACTGCAGAGAAAATAAAGATCCAGATTGGAGCCGCCATTGAAGATTTAGAAACTCCTCCAGAAGACATGTCTGTTCAAGGGCGTGATTTATTAACTGGTAAACCAAAACAAGTAGAGGTTTCTTATCGTGAAATTGCAAAAGCACTAGACAAATCGATTCAAAGAATCGAGGATGCGGTAATGGAAACACTATCGCAAACCCCTCCAGAGTTAGCTGCTGATATTTACAATACAGGTATTTATCTAGCTGGTGGAGGTTCTATGTTGAGAGGTCTTGACAAACGAATTTCACAAAAAACAGATTTACCTGTATACATTGCCGAAGATCCATTGAGAGCAGTAGTACGAGGAACTGGTATGGCTTTAAAAAATATTACTAAATTTAAAAGTATCTTGATTAAGTAAGCGTTTTTCTAAAGTCTATAATAAAACCAATCGCTATTAACCACTTAATTATACCAATACAAAATGCAGCAAATATTTAATTTTATTTCTAGAAACAGTTATAGAATACTGTTTTTGCTGCTTTTGGGTATATCATTAACACTTACTATCCAGTTTCATGCTTTTCACAGAAGCAAAGTAATCAGTTCCGCTAATGTGATTAGCGGTAGTGTGTATCAAGAAATAAATGACGCAAAAGAATACCTAAATCTAAGAAAAGAGAACGATGATCTTGCCTTAGAAAACGCCATGCTAAGGAGCCTTCTTTTTCAGGTAAAAGATTCCTCATTTATGTCAAAAATAGATAGCATAAAAGGAGTCAAACCATCGGACATTGTGGTGACCAAAGTCATAAAAAACTCTTATAATGTCTACGAAAACTACCTTACTCTAAACGCTGGCGAAAAACAAGGAATTAAACCCGATATGGGAGTTATTAACAGCCTAGGAATTGTTGGAATTGTAGACGATACCTCTGAAAACTACTCCACTGTAGCTAGTATTTTGAATAAAAAATCTAGAATTAACGCCAAAATCAAAAAATCCAATCATTTTGGTTCTTTGATTTGGAATGGAAAAAGCACAGGCTTTGTTCAGTTGATTGATGTTCCCAGACTTGCAGCCATACACAAAGGAGACACAGTTGTTACTGGAGGTCAATCTGTAATATTTCCAGAAAACATAAATATTGGCACAATTCACAGAATTTTCCGCGATAAAGATAATCAAACCAATTTCTATACTTTAGAAATTAAACTATTCAACGACATGACCAATTTAGGCCATGTATATATCCTCAAGAGTAAAGGAAAAGAAGAAATTACAAAATTAGAAAACCAAAGAAAGAAGGATGAATAGTACCTTAATTGTCAATATTTTTCGGTTTATATTATTATTAGCAATACAAGTAGTTGTTTTTAATAATATGAATTTCTATGGTTTTATCAGCCCATTCCCTTATATCCTATTTATCATTTTGTATCCCGTGAACGGAAACAAAACTTCCTTGATAATTTCAAGCTTTGTTCTTGGCTTGCTTTTAGATATGTTTACAAACTCTGGTGGCGTTCACGCTACAGCATGTTTAATATTGGCCTATTTCAGACCTTATATTTTTAAATTTTCATTTGGTTTAAGCTACGAATACCAAACTGTAAAACTGAACGATGTAGTAACACCTGAACGCTTTTCCTTTTTATTAATTGCTACATTATTACATCATATCATTTTATTTACACTAGAAGCCTTTGAATTCAGATTTATTTTTGATGTTTTAATACGCACTTTATTAAGTACTGCTTTTACTTTATTATTATCCATTATCATCATATACCTTATTAAGCCAAATAAACGATGAGAAAAGTCTTGTTGCCTGCTTTAATAATTATTGCAGCCGCTCTGCTTGTAATTCGGATTTTTTATCTTCAAATCATTGACGACACTTTTAAATTAAAGTCCGAGAACAATGCCATAAAGATAAAATACGATTATCCTGAGCGTGGATATATTTATGACCGTTTTGGCAAACTAATGGTTGCCAATCAAGCTTCCTATGACATCATGGTAATTCCAAGAGAAATCAAAAATCTTGATACCTTGGAATTCTGCCAACTTCTAAATATAAAAAAAGAGGATTTCACTAAAATTATAGAAAAAGCTAAAGTGTACAGTCCGAGACTTCCTTCAGTATTTTTATCACAATTGAACAAAGTGGAATTTGCTGCTTTTCAGGAAAAAATAAGAAATTATGAAGGCTTCTATTTTCAAAAGAGATCTTTAAGAGATTATAATGTAAATTTTGGGGCTAATATTTTTGGATTCATAACACAAGTAAACGAAAATTTAATCAAGAAAAATCCCTATTACAAAAGTGGAGATTTAATTGGGAAACAAGGCGTTGAGCAGAGCTATGAAGAGATTTTAAGAGGGACAAAAGGTGTAACGTATATTCAAAAAGATAAGTATAATCGTGAGATCGGCTCATACAAAGAAGGACGTTATGACACAATCGCTATTCCAGGAAAAGATATTACCTTAACCATTGATGCCGAAATTCAAAAATATGGCGAACAATTAATGGTCAATAAAAGAGGTGGAATTGTAGCCATAGAACCAAAAACAGGAGAGATTTTAGCTTTAATTACAGCACCATCATATGACCCTGGAATACTAGTTGGAAGACAGCGTTCAAAAAACTACACCAAACTGTATCATGACTCTATTGCAAATCCTTTATATGATAGAGGCCTACTAGCCCAATATCCACCCGGATCACCATTCAAGATTCTAACCGGACTAGTTGGGTTGCAAGAAGGAGTAATCGATGAAAAAACAACTTTTATGTGTAATCATGGTTTTTCGTATGCCCCGGGACGTTTTCAAAGATGTCACTGTGGTGGAGGTAGTCGTGATATGCATGTAGGAATTTATAAATCTTGTAACGCCTATTTTTCAAATGTTTTCTTACGAATTATTGGTAAATATAAAGCGCCATATGCAGTCGATGTATGGAGTAATCACATAAAAAGCTTTGGACTAGGAGAATTCATGGGCTATGATTTACCCACAGGAAAAAGAGGAAAAATACCAAACTCAAAGACTTATAAAAAAATGTATCCAGATTGGGGCTGGAGCGGTAAAACTATCATTTCTAATGCAATTGGTCAAGGTGAAGTCTTGATGACACCAATTCAATTAGCCAATATGATGGCTACAGTTGCTAATGAAGGGTATTATTATACCCCTCATATCATCAAAAAAATTGATAATACAACCATAGATAAAAAATTCACCACTAAACATGTCACTACAATTGATAAAAGTCATTTTGCGCCAATGATAAGTGGTTTGTTCGATGTTTATAATATGGGAACAGCTGCAGGTTTAAGGGTTGAAGGAATTGACATTTGTGGAAAAACGGGTACTGCCGAAAATTTTGCAAAAATTAATGGGGTTAGAACACAATTAAAAGATCACTCCATATTTGTAGCATTTGCTCCAAAAGACAATCCGAAAATAGCTATTGCCATTATGATTGAAAATGGAGGATTTGGCTCTACCATTGCCGGACCCATTGCTAGTTTGTTGATTGAGAAATATTTAAAGAAAAAAATTAGCAGAACTGATCTTGAGACTAGAATACTCAACACCAGTTTACAAGGACAATATGCAAAATTAGGAGGATTAAATGAAGATGTAAAAAAAGAATTGCGAATTAAAGATTCTATTGCGCAACTTAAAGTAAAGAAACAAAATCCAAAACTTACAGCAGTAGTAAAAAAGGACAGTACTAAAAAAAACTAAATCATTTGTAATAAAATGAAAAACCAAAGCGTAACTAGTAATATTGACTGGATTTGTGTAATAATATACATACTACTAGTTGTTTTAGGATGGCTCAATATTTATTCCTCTTCTCTATCTTCTGAAGAAGGAACGTCAGACAAACAATTGATATTTATATTATTTGCCATTCCATTGATATTCACTGTGCTTTATGTAGATGGCAAATTTTATGAAAAATATGCTTCTATTATTTTTGTAGCTTCACTAATCTCATTGCTTGGTTTATTTGCTTTTGGCAAAACGATTGCCGGACAAAGATGTTGGTATGCTATTGGTAGTTTTACTCTACAGCCATCAGAATTTGCAAAAGCCGCTACAGCTCTTGCCTTAGCAAAATATCTGAGTGACCCACAAATCAATCTAAAAGACCTTAAAAGACAGTTTCAAGCATTAGCAATACTATTTTTGCCTGTAATGCTAATTTTACCTCAACCTGATCCTGGTAGTGCCCTAGTCTATAGTATCTTCATTATTGTGCTTTACAGAGAAGGTTTACCTGCATGGTATGTTTGGACAGGATTTGCTATAATACTAATTTTCGTATTAACCTTAGTTTTAGAAACTTATGTAGTTATTTTACTAGCGGCATTGGTATTGGTGGCTATACATTTTAAATCACGGTTAGCCGATAGAAATATCCTTAGAAGTTGTATCATCTTAGCTTTAATTTCAGGCTTTGTTTTCTCTGTAAGTTTTGTATTTGATCATGTATTCAAGCAGCATCATAGAGATCGTTTTAATATAGTATTAGGCAAGGCTGTAGACGATAAAGGATTTGGATATAATACGAATCAATCTGAAATTGCCATTGGCTCAGGAGGATGGTTAGGAAAAGGATTTTTAGAAGGCACTCAAACCAAAGGAGGATTTGTTCCAGAACAACACACTGATTACATTTTCACAACTGTTGGAGAAGAATGGGGCTTTTTGGGGGCAAGTGTTGTCATCTCATTATTTGTCATTTTATTGTTACGCATCATTTATTTAGCTGAAAGGCAAAAAACCAAGTTTAGCCGTGTTTATGGCTATTCTGTTGCGGCAATTTTATTCTTGCACTTCTTTGTAAACATTGCTATGGTAGCTGGAGTTTTCCCAACTATTGGTATTCCGCTGCCCTTCTTTTCATATGGAGGTTCAGGATTGTGGGGATTTACCATTTTACTCTTCATTTTCATTAAAATGGATGCCAACAAAGTAAATGAATGGTAATTAATTAAAACTCCATTCTTTGTAGCTTACCTTTTTTTCTAATTGATTTTCAACATTGTCAGGTAGTTGAGAAAAAAAATCTATACCCGTTAATTTTTCAATTTGATCAACAGAAACTACAAAATCATAGAGCTGTTTATTGCTCGCACTATTTGGGATCAAAAAAGCAATCATTCTGTATTTTCCTTGATATTCATCCAAAACAATTTTATAGAAATAATTGGGTACTGCTACTTTTTCTTTACCAATGGTTTTTAAATTGGGTTGCAAAACACCTGCCGTCACAACATACAAGCGATCATATTTAACCGCCCAATAACGTATTTTTTCTTCTAAACGATTCCAAATTCCACTATTGAATTCATGGTCTTGAGGTGAAATATTTGAGGTTAAAAAAGTAGCTTCATAAGCTTTTTTATTGAACTCTCTGTCTGCTGCAGGACACAAATGCCCTTTGTCATAGCCAGATTTTTTATAATTACGCCAATCGGCAGAACCGGTACTTACTTTGTCATCCTGAATAAAAAAAGGGCGTTTAAAATTTGAATTACTAACTTGTTCTTTCTTTAGTTCATAAGCCACCCACTCTGCCTGTTCATACTTTTCATTATAGGACAAAGCATAAAAATCATGATAAACAATTGTATTAGTGGTAGATTTAGGAAGAAAATTTAATTGCGTTTTGTTCGATTGAAATAGATCTACAAAAAAAATAATCGTTGAAGGTCTCACATCAAGACATGAATCTTTTTCAACATTACTAGCTAAAAAAGATGAGATAAAAACCAATAAAATTATAAACTTAGTATGAGCCATAATTCAGAAAAGTACAAACAAAAAAAGACTCAAAATCATCTATTTATTTTGAGTCTTTTTTTGGAATTAATATTAATTTATGATTTGACTAACTTGCTATTCAAGGCTTTTGAAGGCATGGATTTTACAATAGTCTTTGGTTGTAAATCGTCAAGAACATTAAGTGCCTCTTCAACATAAATATCTTTAGACAAACTCTCATGCCATCTTTCTCTTTTTTCTTTTAGCGTTGGATCTTTTTTATATTCTTCAACTTCATAAGCTAATGAAGAAAACTTTAATTGGTTTTTGTATTCAAAAATCGGCTTGTATTTTTTAGCTGTTTCTTCTATACTATTTTGTACTGATCTAAATTTATCAATATTCAAACTATAAGTATTTTCATTGCTTTTGCTATCAATCCATTTTGCATTTTCTTCAATGAGTTTAAATTGAGGATTCTCCGCAATTCTCGCTTTACTCTTGGCTACAGCTTTGTCAAAATCTTGTGTGTTTTTCCATTGCGTGAAAGGAGCAGCGTCAATTTTATCCCATGGCATAGCATTATCAACATCACGTTCTCCCATTTTTAAATAGGCATAACGATCTGGCATTACTACATCACTACTAACACCTTCACGCTGAGTAGACCCACCATTGATTCTATAAAATTTTTGAGTTGTAAGCTTCAATGCACCTAAATCTCCCACAGAACTGTTACGTACAAATTGATTTAAATCATGAACGTTTTGAACTGTTCCTTTTCCGTAGGTTTGTTTACTTCCAATAATAATTCCACGTTTGTAATCTTGAATAGCAGCTGCTAAAATCTCTGATGCTGATGCAGAAAAACTATTCACCATAATTACTAATGGACCATCCCACTCTATTTTTGGATCTGTATCATACAAAATCTCCTTTTTCTTACCAGAAGACTTAACTTGAACTATAGGACCTTCATGAATAAAAAGACCTGCAATATCAACTACAGTAGACAAAGATCCTCCTCCATCATCTCTTACGTCTAAAACAATTCCGTTAACTTTAGCTTCTTTCAAACGTTCCACTTCAAGGGCAATATCTTTACCTGCATCTCGTCCGTCACGATTTTCAAAATCGATATAAAACTTAGGCAAATAGATTACTCCATAACGCAATCCGTTTTTTTCAACCACACTAGACTTTGCATACGTTTCTTCGATTTCAACGATATCGCGAACAATGGAAATGTTTTTGATTGTTCCATCCACCTTTTTAACCGTCAAACGAACAATAGTTCCTTTTGGTCCTTTGATCTTTTTAACGACATCGTCTAAACGCATTCCTACCACATCAACTGGTTCAGCACTACCTTGACCGACTTTCAAAACAACATCTCCAGCCTCAAGTTGGCGGCCTCTCCAAGCAGGACCACCAGAAATCAATTCACTAATTTCAGTAAAATCATTTTTCTTTTGTAAACGCGCACCAATTCCTTCGAGTTTACCACTCATACTTACATCAAAACGCTCTTTTTCTTCAGGAGCAAAATAGCTTGTATGCGGATCAAAACGAGTCATAATTGAATTAATGTACACCGTAAACCAATCATCTCTAGTCAATTCTTTAATAAAACCAAAAGATTCGTCCAAAGATTTCCCAATATTGACTCTGCTTTCTGTTTCTAGTTCTACAAAAGTCTTTATTTTAATGTTTTTTTCTGCTTTTAAATTAGCATCCATACCCAAGTCTGAACTTAATTCTTCAGCTTTCGTAGCTTCTGTTGTTTCAGCGGTTTTGGTCTTTGCATCTTGCATGCGCATACGCTCCGTAATTGAAGACAAAGCTGACAACTTCATTTGCTTACGCCATCTATCAACCAATTCTTTATTATTTTTGGCATAAGGCATTTTTTCGTAGTCCGTATCAAAACTTTCATCAATAGAAAAATTGTTCGGTGTGGCTAATAAACCTTTGTAGATTTTCTTGCTTTCTTCCATTCGAACCATCAAACGAGAATATGTCAATTCAAAAAAAGTTAATTCTTTATTGGTAATTTGGTCGTCTAAATCCAATTCGTATTTAGCAAATTCATCGATATCTGATTGCAAGAAAAAACGTTTAGAAGGATCTAAAGCCTGGATATAATCTTTGTAAACTCCTTTAGAAAATTCATCATCCATAACCGCAGGATCATAATGGCCTTTTTCGATTACAAACGTCAATAACTCCAGTAAGAGTCTATCTTTTTCAGGATCTTCGGTGTTCTGCTTTGAACCATTTATTTTAAAAGCAAACAAGGCACCTGACAAGCACAAAATGGCAAGTACAATTTTAAAATTCTTTTTCATATACGTAATAATTGCATTCATCAATAAAAGTGTAATTTATGTAAAGATAAAGCCAACAAACATAGCGTCTTTATAAATTTTTGTTAAAGATATAAAAATGTTGATACGATTTAATTTTTATAAAAAAAGTTAACAAAAAAAAGGTTTAGGGTCCTTTTTAATACAATCCGCTAGTATATTTGTACATCATAAAATCTTAAAAATGTCTTCCAAAAAACCACTAATACTAATTACCAATGATGATGGCATTTCAGCTCCCGGAATCCAAGCATTAATTAGTGTAATGACTCAAATTGGAAATGTTATCGTTGTTGCTCCAGATAAACCTCAGAGCGCGATGGGACACGCCATTACCATCAACAGCACTTTGTATTTGAATAAACTTTCGAAAGAAGGCGATGCCATCACACAATACAGCTGTTCTGGAACTCCAGTAGATTGTGTAAAAATGGCTACTAATGAAATCTTGAAGCAAAAACCTGATTTGTGTGTTTCTGGCATCAATCACGGATCCAATTCATCCATTAATGTGATTTATTCAGGAACTATGAGCGCGGCTGTTGAAGCTGGTATCGAAGGTATTCCTGCCATTGGGTTTTCGCTTTTGGATTATAATTGGGATGCTGATTTTTCGCCGATTTTGTCTTTTGTAAAAAAAATAGCCCTCGAAACACTAGAAAAAGGGCTTCCGGCTGGGGTTGTTTTGAACGTCAATTTTCCAAAATTAGAAGAACAAAATATCAAAGGCATCAAAATTTGCCGACAAGCCAAAGCGCAATGGGTAGAAAAATTCGATAAGAGAAAAACACCTTTCGGAAAAGAATACTATTGGTTAAGTGGTGAATTCGTTAACCAAGATAAAGGCGAAGATACTGATGAATGGGCTTTAGAAAATGGATACATTTCGGTAGTTCCTGTTCAATTTGACTTGACAGCACATCACACCATACAACAACTCAACACTTGGAATTGGAATGAATAAGATAGATTTATTATACGGCTTTATTATTGGATTAGCTTCGTCACTGCTCGGCTCATTTTTGTTTATGACTTTTTTTACAGACTATGAATTTATTGAAGGAGTCGGTATATTAAAATCACAAGGCTATTTAGGAAAACTAATCACGGTTGGCTCATTGTTAGATTTGGCCGCATTTGGGATTTTACTAAAAATGAATAAAGAATTGATGGCACGTGGTGTAGTCTTAGCTGTTTTTGTACTGACCATTGCTACAATTTTTACGCTCTAAAAGGTTTTCTATCTTTGTAACACAATCAACATCCCATCAACTATGAAATACTACATTATTGCAGGAGAAGCCTCAGGAGATTTGCACGGATCCAACTTGATGAAATCAATTTACCAAGAAGATCCAACTGCCGACATTCGTTTTTGGGGTGGCGATTTAATGCAAAAAGTGGGAGGCACTTTAGTAAAACACTACCGCGATTTAGCCTTTATGGGATTTGCGGAAGTGATTATGAATTTAAAAACCATTCTCAACAACATCAAAATTTGCAAAACTGATATTCTAGCTTTTCAACCTGATGTTATCGTTTTTATTGATTATCCAGGTTTTAACTTAAGAATTGCCAAATGGTCAAAAGCTTTAGGCTTCAAAAATCACTATTATATTTCCCCTCAAATTTGGGCTTGGAAAGAAAGCAGAATCAAGGAAATCAAGCGAGATATTGACAAAATGTATGTGATTCTTCCGTTTGAAAAAACATTTTACGAAGACAAGCATCATTTTCCAGTTTCATTTGTTGGTCATCCGCTTATAGATGCCATACAAGCGCATCCCGTAATCGATGATGCTACTTTTAGAAAAGAAAACCAATTGAACGATTTACCAATTATTGCACTATTGCCAGGCAGTCGCAAACAAGAAATCACGAAAATGCTCAGTGTTATGCTTAGCGTAGCCGATGATTTTAAAAGGTATCAATTTGTAATCGCTGGTGCGCCAAGTCAGGAGTATTCTTTTTACCAACAATTCATTACTTCAGATAACATTAAATTTTTATCGAACAAAACCTATGATTTGTTGCAACACGCTACTGCAGCCCTTGTTACCTCTGGAACAGCAACACTTGAAACGGCTTTGTTCAAAGTGCCTGAAGTAGTTTGCTACAAAGGAAATTGGATCTCATATCAAATAGCCAAACGCATCATCACTCTAAAATACATTTCACTTGTCAACTTGATTATGGACAAAGAGGTGGTTACTGAGTTGATTCAAGACGATTGTACAACCAAAAGAATTGCAACAGAATTACAAAAAATTCTAGATCCACAGCATCGAAAAGTTGTACTAGAAAATTATGCTATCCTTGAAGAAAAATTGGGAGGAAAAGGAGCCAGTAGTGTTACCGCAAAATTAATTGTAGGTGACTTAAAATAATTTAATAAGCACTAATTCTTACTAAAATTTGTATTTTAGTAGTATGAATGTGTTACAATTCCCACTTACTAAAATTACAATTGGATTTATAATAGGCCTCATTGCGGCTTATTATACAAGTATATCCGCAAATTTTGCATTTGTGTTTATATTAATGGCGTTTGCACTTGTACTCTTAGCAAATAAATTCAATACTACTACTACTACAAAGAAAAACCTAGTATTTGAAGCGACAATTCTATTGCTTTCATTTGCTGTAGGAATAGGTATTTTAGTAACTCATACTGATAGTAATCGCAAAAACAATTATTCCAATCATCCGACAGTTTATGAAAAAGCAAATTGGATAGAAGTTGTTGTCAGAGAAAAACTCAAAAGTTCACCTCAAAACAATAGATTTATTGCTTACGTTCAAAAAGTAAACCATCAAAGTCTAGAAGGAAAAATCATAATTACAATCCCAAAGACCAACAATGTCAAAGAAATTGTAGTTGGGCATAGACTAAGATTTAAGACCAAATTGATAAAAACTGAAAAGCCAAAAAACCCCAATCAGTTTGATTACTCGGCTTATCTCAAAAATAAACAAATTTACGCTCAAGCCTTTCTTCCAACAGAAGACATACACTATCATCAAACACTTAAAAAAGATATTTGGTATTACAGCGCTACTTTAAGAAACATTATTGTGACTCATCTAGAACAAAGTGGGTTTGACAAAAAAGCTTTGCCAGTAGCGATGGCATTACTATTGGGGCAACAACAAGATATCGACCCCAACATTACAAAGGATTTTCAATACGCGGGTGCTGTACATATACTTTCGGTTTCGGGATTACATATTGGTTTTATAGTACTGTTTATCAATTTTTTGATGCGACCCATACCCAATACTCAAAAAGGAAGATTCCTTAAGCTATCCATCTCTTTACTAAGCTTAGCGCTTTTTGGTATTTTAGCAGGATTAGCACCCTCCGTTGTTCGTTCTATCACTATGTTTTCTTTTGTTGCCTTAGGACACTATTGGAGACGAAGCACGAATATTTATCATACTTTAGTTGTTTCAATATTTTTAATACTATTGTTTCAACCCTATTTTCTATTCGACGTAGGCTTTCAATTGAGTTATGCGGCTTTGTTTTTTATTGTTTGGTTGCAACCAATGTTGGCAAATTATTGGACACCTAAAAACAAAATTCTACAATTCTTCTGGGATATTATTACGGTTTCTTTTGCTGCACAACTAGGAACATTACCTTTAAGTGTTTATTATTTTCATCAATTCCCTGGGTTATTTTTTGTAACCAATCTATTAGTGTTACCGTTATTAAGTGTCATAATGGTTCTTGGGGTAATCGTAATGACAATAGCTGCTTTTTCAGCCTTACCTATTTGGTGTATCAAACCTTTAGAATGGGGCATTACAGTAATGAATTCAATCATTCATTGGGTCGCTTCGTTTGAAAGCTTCATTTTTACCAATATTCCAAGTACGTTTAACTTAATGATTGCTTCTTATTGTGTACTAATCGCACTGGTTTTATGGTGGAAAAAGAAATCCTTTAAAAGAACTGCACTTGTATTTTCAGCAATAATTGTAGTTCAAATAATTTTAATAAAAAACAAATTAGATGTCGCCAACAGTAAAGAGTGGATTGTACTGAATGCTTCAAAAAAAACGATTATTTGCCAACGAATAGGCAAAGAGATAGAAGTCATTTCGAATGCTATTCCAAATTCAGAAATTGTGAAGAATACCGTTTTGCAAAATTATGCAACTGGAACATTTAGTGGGATTACAAAACAAAGTCCTTTAAAAAATGTAGCCTATTTTAATGGAAATCGCATTCTTATTTTAGACAGTAGCAGTGTGTATTTTCCAAACAAAGAAGCTGATATTCTACTATTAACAGCATCACCAAAAGTAAATTTAGAGCGTATCCTAAAAAATAATCGACCAAAGATGGTCGTGGCAGATGCTTCCAATTACAAATCATTGGTAACCTTATGGGAACGAACCTGCAATCAACAAAAAATCCCTTTTCACTCAACTCGTGAAAAGGGATATTTTTACATTAAAGAGTAATTATCTAAAAAGCTATTTTTTCTTTTGCGCTAAAAAACCATTGGCTACAGCCAACCAAGCCGCTGGGCCACCAGCCACATAACCAGTACTTCCTAAACCTTCAAAATTGGTTTTGCCATTCTTCGTAACTCCTTTAGCAAAAAAAACCGTTGGATAACCTTGAACACCAAATGCTTGTTGTAATTCAGCGTTTTGTCTTCTAATTTCCTCTGTCTGATATTGCTTTCTAGGATAATCCAATTCAACTAAAATAACATTTTCTTTAGCCCATTTAGCAAACTCTGGAGTTTTCAATACTTCTTTCTGCAAACGAATACACCAACCACACCAGTCACTACCTGTAAAAAAAAGCATAAGTGGTTTTTTCTCTTTGTTGCCAATGGCCACAGCTTCTTTTACATTGGTAAACCACTTCAGTTCTTGCGCTTGTCCTTCGATTACACAAAAGGTAAACAAAAGAAATACTACTATCTTTTTCATATGTTTCAATTTATTTTTGACAAAAATATATAAAATTCTAACGTTTAAATGTCGGCTATTTTACTTCTTGCATTAATTTTCTAACCAATGGGGAAAGTACAATCAAAACCACGCCAGCAATTAAGGCATAAATGGCTAATTGTAAGTATCCGTCTGTATAAGATTGTAATTTCGACATTAATGAAGTACCTGTATTAGACATCGATATTTCAGCACCTAATTTACCAGCAAACAATTGTCCAAATGCGCTTGCCAAAAACCACAACCCCATCATCATTCCAAACAATCTTTTTGGAGATAATTTAGTGATGATTGACATTCCAATAGGACCTAAACAAAGTTCCCCCAGAGTAGTAACTAAATAAGCCAGAGTAAATAAATTTAATGACGTTATTCCCTTAGCATTTGCAAAAAACTTAGTATAATAAAAAATAAAAAAGGAGGCGGACAAAAATAAAAAACCAATACCAAATTTTATCAAAGTATTTGGCTCTATCCTTCTTTTGGCTAACCAAAGCCACAACAATCCAACCAAAGGACTAAAAACAACAACAAATAATGTATTTGAACTATTATTAACTGCATTAGGGTCTACTGTAAAACCTAACAAATCATAATCCAAATTATCTTTTGCGAACAAGGATAAAGAACCTCCACTTTGTTCATAAATTGCATTAAAAACCAAATAAAAGAAAATAAATACAAAAGCAGCAATCATCTTTCTTTGCATCTTATGATCCCCTAACTTAATCACTTCGTAAATAAAATAAAGCACCGCAATTATGCCTATTGTATACATAAAATAATCTGTGAAATCAGTGTTCTTAACCATAATAAAAATAAATGGTATGCTTAATAACGAAATTAAATAAACACAAACTTCTTTAAACTTTCTTTTATTTGGTGCTAAATGTAACAATGGGGAATCCCCAATAGGTCCCAAATGCTTTTTGGTAAATAAAAAAGTTATTAATCCAAATGCCATTACAATTGCAGCCGAAAGAAAACACAAGGGCCAAGAATAATATTTACCAAGATATATACATAAAATTCCTCCGAAAAAACCTCCAATATTAATACCCGCATAAAACATTCCATATCCAGCATCTCTTCTATTATCTTTTTCATGATAAAGCTCTCCGACCATGGATGAGATATTGGGTTTAAAAAAACCAGTACCAATAATTGAAAATGCCAACCCATAATAAAACAATTGTTGAGGAGCGAAAGCAATAAGCAAATTCCCCAAAATCATAACAATTCCACCAAAGAATAATGATTTTCTAAATCCTAAAATTTTATCGGCAAAAATACCTCCAATAAAGGTAAAAGCATATACAAAAGCCTGAATGGCTCCATATTGTAAACTAGCTGCTGCATCTTTAAGTAAAAGCTGATCAACCATAAAAAAGGTTAAAACTCCACGCATTCCGTAAAAACAAAAGCGCTCCCACATCTCTACTGTAAACAAATACCACAATTGCTTTGGGTATTTCCCTTTAAAATTCTGAATTTGTTCTAATGTTATATTTGATTCCATGTACTTGATTTAATTAATTCCTTTTTCTTTCATCACCTTATTCAATTCTTTTACCAAAGCAAACATTAGCAATGTAGCAAAGAGTAGAAGACAAAAATTAATCCAGAAAAAATTAGCTTTGTTTTCGTACGTATCCCACATACTAGCCAAAACGCCGCTTAATTTATTACCGATTGAAGTGGCCAAAAACCAACCACCCATCATTAATGAAGTGATGTTTTTTGGACTTAATTTTGACACTACAGATAATCCCATCGGACTTAAGAATAATTCCCCGATGGTAATGACACCATAATTGGCCACCAACCACCATACGGAGACTTTTTCTGCGCCATTATTACCAATATGAACCGCAGCCACCATAACCAAGACCGATAAAGCAGAAATCAACAGACCAAAAGCAATTTTGGTAGGTGTTGAGGGTTCTTTTTTTCTGCTACGCAAAAAAGTAAAAAACGCCACGACCAAAGGCGTCAAAAGAATTACCCAACCCGGATTAATCGATTGGCTCAGGTTCGCCGACCAAGTATAGATTTTACTTTCTTCTTTAGGCAATTTTTCTTTGGCTACATTTCTAAAATACAAAGGATAATCCACCACTTTGATGACTTTTCCGTCTTCTTTCTGAATTCTAAAAGCGGCATCATACAAGGCAACGGAGTCCTTTTTATAGGTTAGCGTGTCAGTTAGTACCAACTTTGAACCTATTTGTTGTGCCACACCGGTTAACTCTCTATCAGTATATTTATCGCCCCAATTGTTGAGTGCAGAACCATTTAATTTAAAAACCGCCCAAAACAAAATCACAACTGCAAAAATTGAAAGCAAAGCTCCAATAGGTCGTTTATCTTCTACTTTAGCTTTAAAATAAAGACTTCCGTAAAAGAAAACAATAGGAATACAAGCGAACACAAAAGCATCAGTACTATCCGAACCAAAAATAGAACTATCTAAATTACTATCCGATGTAATTCCTTTGATCAACCAACCAATTACTCCAAAAATCAACGAAGGCAATAAAATAAAAAGAACAATTTTATAAAAAGGCATATCGCCTTCTTGTACCCCTTTCTTCTCGGTTTTATCTCCATAATGTTTGGTACCTAACATAAATACCAAAACACCAATAAACATCCCCACACCGGCAGCCATAAAAGCTTCTTGCCAGCCAAAAAGAATTTTTAGAGCTGCTCCAAAGAAATTACAAATGAAAGCTCCAACATTGATTCCCATATAGAAAATGTTGTACCCTTCGTCTTTTCGGTCTTTGTATTGCTCATCATTATAGAAATTACCTAATAAGGTTGAAATATTGGGCTTAAAAAAACCATTTCCTACAATGACCAACGTCATCGCGGTGTACAACATTGGAATGCTGTGCACACCCATAATTAGATACCCCACTCCCATCATTAATCCACCAATTATAATGGATTTTTTGTAACCCAAATAACGGTCAGCAATTAATCCACCAATAAAGGGAGTCAAGAATACCAAAGCGATAAATGTTCCATACAAATCCGAAGCTTCTTTTTCGGTCATTGAAAATCCAGCTTCCACATCTTTCAGATAAAGCGTGAAAATTCCAATCATTAAATAATAACCGAAACGTTCCCACATTTCAGACAAAAACAAATAAGGCAGGGCTTTAGGATGATTTTTCCACATATAAAATTGCATTAAAAAAATAAACCTACAAGAAGTACTTGTAGGTTTAAGAAAAGTATAAATAAATTAACGGATACCGTGCATCATTTTTTTCAAAAACGGCGTCAATAAAAATAGAATTATTGCAGCAACTCCTGTAGAGATAACAAATACCATAAAAAATTCAAAAAGATTATGGATTTCAAAACCTACAAAAACAGGATTATTTGGACTAATTTGATTGGTTTCTAAAAGTTGCAATTGCTCTGGAGTTGGGACTATTTTTTTATCCAAAATTGCTTGTAAATCGATTCCAAGCTCTTTCGCTTTAATAAACTTATCCCCAGTAGCAGGAAGAATAGAACCCAAGGTTCCAGCCAAAGCATATCCAGAAGCATTAGATAAAAAGAAAACGCCGTACAATAAAGAAGAAAAACGTTTTGGAGACAACTTACCAACTAATGAAAGTCCAATTGGAGACAAACACAACTCTGCACAAGTATTGATTAAATATAAAAGAATTAACCATTTAATCGCCAACAATCCAGAGGTACCTATATCTTTTACTTGAGTTGCAATCATATAAAAACTTACTGCAATTAAAAACAAACCAATGGCTAATTTCACAGGCGAAATTGGTTCTTTATCATTCGCTCTTAATTTATCCCATAACATACTAAAACGAACTGCTAAAGCCACAACGAACAATCCATTGAAAATTTGAACCATCGAAGCTGGCATTTGGAAGCCAAAGAAATTTCTATCGGTTTGGTAATCGGCGATGAAAGTCAAGGAAGAACCTGCTTGTTCGAAAGCTGCCCAGAAGAAGATGATGAAAAAAGAAATAATATAAATTACCAAAATACGGTCGCGTTCTATTTTGGTCAACGAACTATCCGATAAAATCAATCCTGCCAATGTGATACCCGCAGCATAAATAATTGGATAAATAATCGTTTTTACAACATTAGTTCCATCTACAGAAAAATGGAAAGCTAGAAACATTCCAACGAAAGCTACTACAGAAAGAGCTAATGCTTTTGTTGAGAAAACAGCACTTTGAGCTTCTCCTTCTTCATAATCAGAAGATTCATTTTTAGAAGGCAATCCTCCTAATGGCTTCCCTTCTGGAGAAACAACATATTTATCTTTTAAGAAATAAAACAAAACGGTTCCAATCAACATAGCTGCTGCTGCTGCTAAGAATCCCCATTTGAAAGCATGAATATCTCTGATTCCACCAGTATCTTTTACATCTCCTAAATAAGGACATATAAACTGACCTAAAAATGCTCCTAAATTAATTCCCATATAGAAAATAGTAAAAGCAGTGTCCAATTTGCTTTTTTCTTGCTTTGGATACAAACTCCCCACCATACTAGAAATATTGGGCTTAAAAAATCCGTTACCAAAAACAATTATTCCCAATGCGCTATACATTAATGTAGTAGCCAATGACATATTGGAAGGAAAAACACTACCGCTAAGAAACAATAACAATTGCCCGATTGCCATCATCAGACCGCCTAATAAAATACAATTTCTGTTTCCAAAATAACGGTCGGCAATGAAACCACCTAACATAGGTGTTAAATAACATAATCCTAGAAAACCACCATAAATCAAAGAAGCATCTTCTTCTTTCATTAATAAAGAATTTACTAAGAACAGTACTAATAGGGTTCGCATTCCATAGAAGTTGAATCGTTCCCACATTTCTGTTCCAAACAATACCCAAAGTCCTTTTGGATGTGCTGTTTTCTCTTGAGTTTCTGTCATTGTAGTCTAGTTTAAATTATATGATTGAGGTTAGTTATTATAAATTTTCAAGGATAAAGTTAGTCATTTTATTGTAAAGTTGAATTCGGGTATAGCCTCCAAAAATACCGTGATTTTTGTCTGGATAAATCTGTGAATCGAACTGTTTATTAGCTTGAATCAAGGCTTCCATCATTTGCATTGAATTCTGAACGTGTACATTATCATCTGCCGAGCCGTGTATTAATAAAAACTTGCCTTTTAATTTTTGTACGTGATTAATTGGCGAGTTATCATCATAACCACTAGAGTTTTCTTGTGGTGTTTGCATATAACGTTCCGTATAAATACTATCATAAAAACGCCAATTGGTTACTGGAGCCACTGCAATAGCCATTTTGAAAACATCATTTCCTTTCAAAATACAATTCGATGCCATAAATCCACCAAACGACCAACCAAAAATTCCTATTCTTGATTTGTCTACAAAAGAATAAGAACCCAATACTTTGGCAGCATCAATTTGGTCGATTACTTCGTATTTTCCTAATTCTTTTTGAGTCACTTTTTTGAATGCCGCTCCTTTAAAACCTGTACCTCTTCCGTCAACACAGGCCACAATGTATCCTTTTTGCGTAAGCGATACAAACCAATAATCATCAGGACTGTTCCAATCATTATTTACTTGTTGTGAGCCTGGCCCTGAATATTGAAACATAAAAACAGGATATTTTTTAGTAGCATCAAAATCTTTAGGTTTCATCATCCACATATTGAGTTCAATTCCTTTTTCTGTTTTCAAAACAGAGAACTCTTTTGTTGGCAAATTGAAGCCTTTTAAATTATTGGATAAGGTTTGATTCTCCTCAATCATTTGCAATTGCTTTCCAGCTTTGGCTTCATTCAAAGTATAAACTGGAGGCTGAGTTGCGTTTGAAAATGTAGTAATGAAATATTGGAAATTTGGACTAAAAGTAGCTGCGCTAGTACCTACCTTAGAAGACAAACGCACTTTGTTTTTTCCATCTAAACCAATGCGATAAATGTCTCGATTGATAGAACCATTTTCTACCGATTGATAAAAAATAGTTTTTGTTTTTTCATCAAATCCATAATAATTGGTTACTTCCCAATTCCCTTTGGTCACTTGATTAATTAATTTTCCTGTTTTGTCGTATAAATAAATATGATTGAAACCATCTTTGTCACTAGTCCAAATAAAACTGTTGTCTTTTAGAAAAGTCAAGTTGTCCGTAACATCAATATAGGCTTTGTCTTTTTCGTTTAAAACAACTTTGGCAGCGCCAGTATTTCCATCAATAAACAACAAATCTAAATTATCTTGATGACGGTTCAACACTTGAGCCGAAAGTATGTTAGCATCGTTAGTCCATTGCATTCTTGCAATATAAAAATCAGAATAATTGCCTAAATTCACGTCTTTATTAGCTTGAGACACGACATCATAAATATGCAAAGACACTACTGCGTTTTTCTCTCCTGCTTTAGGATATTTGAATGTCTCTACTTTTGGGTACAACTCTTTTTGAAAAATCGACATTGAAAATTCAGGAACTTCGGATTCGTCAAAACGAATAAAAGCAATTTTTTTGCTGTCGGCACTCCAGTCAAAAGCTTTTACAAAAGCAAATTCTTCTTCGTACACCCAGTCGGTAATCCCGTTGATGATACTATTCTTTTTTCCGTCTGAAGTAATTGAAGTTGTCGTTTTGGTAGCAATGTCATAAACAAACAAATTATTATCTTTTGCATAAGCTATCTTTTTACCATCTGGCGAAAAAGTAGGCTCTTGCACAGGAAAATCAAATAATTTGATTAATTGCTTTGAAGTTATGTTGTATAAAAAATAATCGGCTGTAAAGGAATGACGAAAAATTCGCTGGGTAGTATTAGCTATGAGCATAAGTTTTTCGTCTTCACTAAAACTGTAGCTATCAATTCCGTTTGATAATTGAGGAAAATCTTTAGTATCAATCAAAGTGGCTACTTTTTTCAATGAAGCATAATCATACAAATCTATTTGTAAACCACTACGATCCTGATTTTGATTCAAGACGGTGTACTGGTTAGTCGTATTCATTGCCTGTAATGCATCCATTCCTTTGGTTCTAAAAGCACCACTAAAAATAGATTCTACCGTTATTTTTTGTTGCCCAAAAACGGAAGACATTCCGATAAAAAACAATAAAGCCAATTTTTTAAAATTCATAGACTGATTTTTTTTCAACGCATTTTTATTCCTTAAGATAAAAAAACATAAAAACACGTTCAATTGAGTTATATTTAAAACGATGTCAATTTTAGTAAAAAAATTGCAATAAAGCTTTATGAAATGTGTTAAAACTTATCAATCCCACATAGAAGAACTTCTGTCAAGAATGCCAAAAGTAATGGTATAAAAAAAAAGCAAAACCGTATATTTGCTCTCAAAACCATTAATCAATTGAAAATGAACAATACCATCGCAGGATTTTCAAAATTTTCTAAAGAAGAAAAGATAAACTGGATCGCCAACAACTATTTTTCAACACCAACTGAAGCAATTGATTTATTAAAAAAATACTGGAATTCTGACAGCATTTTACAGCAATTACATGACGAATTCATTGAAAATACTATCACTAACTTTTATATTCCTCTTGGAGTTGCTCCAAATTTTTTAATCAACGGCAAAAATAGCTCAATACCAATGGCCATCGAGGAAAGTTCGGTTGTGGCAGCAGCAGCTAAATCAGCCAAATTTTGGGCTACAAGAGGTGGATTCAAAGCAACTATAATCAATACCGAAAAAATCGGTCAAGTACACTTTTTATACTCTGGAGATAAAAACAAATTGAGTTCTTTCTTCAACCAAATAAAAGCTACTTTCTTTTCAGACACCGAAGCATTGACCAAAAACATGAGACAACGCGGTGGCGGAATTTTAGATATCGAGTTAAGAGACAAAACCGACTTGATTCCCAATTACTATCAATTGCATGCGACTTTTGAAACTAAAGATAGTATGGGCGCTAACTTCATCAATTCATGCTTGGAGCAATTTGCTAAAACCTTAAAAGAAAAAGCAGAAAACTACGAATCATTTACGGCTGAGGAAAAGGAAATTGAAGTAATTATGAGTATTCTCTCTAATTATGTTCCGAATTGCTTAGTCCGAGCTGAAGTTTCTTGCCCAATAGAAGATTTAGCCGAAAAACATATTCCTAATCCAGAAGATTTCGCGAAACGATTTGTGCAAGCTGTTCGAATTGCAGAAGTAGAGCCTTATCGAGCAGTTACACACAACAAAGGCATTATGAATGGCATTGACGCTGTCGTTTTAGCCACAGGAAATGATTTTAGAGCTGTAGAAGCTGGCGTTCATGCCTATGCTTCAAAAGAGGGACACTACAGCAGTTTGTCTCACGCTAAAATAGAAAACGGACAATTCACTTTTTGGTTAGAAATTCCATTAGCGTTAGGAACAGTTGGAGGTTTAACCTCACTACATCCTTTGGTAAAGTTTTGCCTCGAAATGCTTGAAAAACCTTCAGCACAAGAATTGATGCAATTTGTAGCGGTTGCTGGTTTAGCACAAAATTTTGCTGCACTGCGTTCCTTAACCACTACGGGCATACAAGAAGGACATATGAAAATGCATTTGAACAACATTTTAAATCAATTTAATGTAAGCGAAGAAGAACGCCAAGCGATCAAAAAACATTTCAAGCACAACACCATTTCGCACAGTGCCGTTGTGAGCTTCATTGAAGAATTAAGAAAATAAAACATCCAAGAACTTATTTACCCATGACGCAGACTTTTTATAGCAACGGAAAACTATTACTTACTGGAGAATACCTTGTTTTGGATGGAGCCAATGCTTTGGCGCTCCCTACAAAAATGGGGCAAAATCTACAAGTTGTTGCTCATGATAAACCAACCATTTCATGGAAAAGTTTTGATTCAGATGGCACTATTTGGTTTGAAGAAGAACTGGAATTGGAAGCCATTGTCAATTACAAAGAAACTTCGGAAACCTCGGTAAAAAACACTTTGCTAACTATTTTACATCATGCGAAGTTATTACAACCTAATGCCTTTCAAGAAACAACTGGATACAAGATTGAAACAGCACTGACTTTTCCAAAAAAATGGGGATTGGGAACGTCTTCTACCTTGATTAATAATATTGCCCAATGGCTAAAAATAGATGCTTTTGAATTACTCAACAATAGCTTTGGCGGAAGTGGATATGATATTGCATGTGCTCAAAACGACACTCCTATTTTCTATCAACTAGAGAATCAAAAACCGAATGTTATACCCGTTAACTTCCTGCCAACGTTTGCTTCAAATTTGTACTTTGTATATTTAAATCAAAAACAGAGCAGTAAGAATGCAATAGAAGCCTATTACAATAAAAAAAATGAAAAATTAGAAGAGAATATTGCATCCATTACGAAATTGACCAATGCAGTCGCTACTGCCGATACCGTTCATTCTTTTGCTAACGCACTACAGCTACACGAAAACGAAATGAGTATCATTTTGGAACTATCAACTATACAAGAATCCCTATTTCCTGACTTTAATGGGGTTATAAAAAGCTTAGGAGCTTGGGGAGGTGATTTTGTTTTAGCGATAGCTTTAGAAGACCCCACGACATACTTTTCTGAGAAAGGATACGACACTGTTATTCCTTACGAAGAAATGATTTTAGGCGCTTAAAATTTACTTAGAACATCCTGCTCTTTGAACTGCTCTTGCTCATTCGACTCGATAAGTGTATTGTGAAGTCTTTCTGCCATTTTTTCAATGCTGTTGGTAATAGAATCATAGACCAACTCCATTCGGCGGTGCTTTTCTTCTTTTACTGCTTTCAGAACATCATCTACAAAAAACTTATCATACTTCTCCGCTACAGAATCCCGAGTATTCGTTAATCGGATCACTGAATCGTTACTTAGTATGGTAACTTTAAAATGTTGTTCTTCGTTGCTTAAATAGTACTTTCCGCCTAATTCATCACAATTAATATCGGTGCCACTAACTTTTAATAGCTCTGTTATTATTCCATAAATATGATTCTCAATTTTGGAATATTCTTTAGGCTTTCTTTTAAAGAAACTAAACATAGCAGTATTTATAAACCAAGGCATTCAAACGATTTTCTTTCATTATTTTATTATGTAGCAATGCTTTTTTTTAAACCAAACCAAGCAAGATTATATTACGAAATATCTCAGCAAATTAACAATACTATTTTCAATATCGCAAATTAAATTCATTCCACAAAAAGGAATGAGTTTTACCAAAAAAAAACCAGAAACATAAATGTATCTGGCTTAATTTATAAAAAAACGATAGCTAGTAAACTAGAATCCAAATTGTTTTCTATTGTCTTCTATTGTAGCAGCGGCTTTCAATGAGGGTATAGCTCTATTGCTATCACCACTAGTTTGCGCTTTTACTTTTGTAACATATTGTGCATGACTTTTTAAAGCTGGAGCTTTAACTGTACTTACGTTTTTCACAACATATACTCCTGTATTTCCTTCAATTGGAGCAGACATTTTATTAGCTCCTAATGCAAACGCATTACCAACAACTTTAGCTTCTTGTCCTACTCCACCTGGTAAAACAGCATTCTCTAATGTTAAGCCTGCGGCTTGCTGTATTGGAGCACCCACTGTTTTTGAAATTGCCTCTAATGAACTTCCTGCCATTTTAGCTTTTATCATTTCCGCTTTTTTCTTGTTCTTAAGAATTGGCTCAACATATGGTCTTGCTAAAGTCACAGCAACTAAGCCAGAGTTATCAATACTCTTCACCTTAGCGATTACATGACCTACATTAGCTACTTCAAAACGCTTAACAGCACCTACCTTTGAATCGTCCTCAAAAGCCCATCTTACAATTGCTCTTTGATTACCCAAAGAACCAAAGTTTTCGTCTAATGCTTTTGCAGTTACTACTGGTGCAACTGTCAACTTCATATCTTTCGCTAATTTATCAAAATCTTTATCGGCAGCTTCCATTTCAAACTGTGTAGCTTGAGCAAATAATTTATCAGAAGTTGCTTCAGAAGCTTCAATACGTTGTGCAACTGTTGCTAAACGAATACCGTCTTGTTTATCAGTAATTTTAATTACGTGAAAACCGAAAGGAGTTTCTACTAAACCTACTTTTCCAATTCCATTTCCAAAAACAAAATCGTTAAATGGTTTTACCATAGCATTTGGACCAAAATACCCTAAGTCACCTCCTTGTTGTGCTGATGAATCATCGGAAGCTGTGAAAGCTAACATTAAGAAACTATCTGGGTTTGCAGTAACTTGAGCTAAGATAGACTCTGCTTTTGCTTTTGCTTCTTCTTTTGTTCTTACTTCTTTTTTATTTGGCACTTGAGTTCCTTCGTAGCTAATCAAGATATGACTTGCTTTAGCATTAACGCCCGATTTAAAACCTAATGATTTAGACAAACAGTAGTAGTTACCGAATTTGTAAGGACCGTAAACGGCACCTGAAGGTAAACTAAACAAACGATCAGCATCTACTGCTGGCAAATCTTTTTTAGCGATATAAGTAGAATCGTAAGGAACGTCAGAATTTGTATTAACAAAATCAATCGCGTTTTTGGCATTTTTAAATCCGGGAACCGTATCATTTTTCCCTGTTGCTTGATTGTAAACCACACTTCCTGACAACAAACTTGTAATTTTGTTTTTTACTTCAGCTTCATCTTGAGCTGAAGCTTTATCTTCGATTAAAACATAAGATATTTCACGAGACTCGTCTGCTTTGAATTTCTTTTTGTTTTTGCTCATGTACTCCGTAATTTCAGCATCCGTAACTTTTACATCACTATCCTTGATCGTAGAATACAAACCAGCTACATATGCAAAGTTTACTTTATTAGCTTCAGCTTCGTATTTAAACTTACCTTCTAATTCCGTAGTGTAAAGCCCTGATTTAACAAGTGTGTTGTAAATTTGATACTTTGCATTGATTTCAGCATCTTTCTCTCTATCTTTCAAATATTGAGCTTGTTCTGGATTTGATTTGAAAAAATCTTTGAATTTTGCTAAATCAAATAATCCAGCAGCATTTAAAAACATTGGGTTTTTACCAATATTTTGATCTGCTTTAAACACTTCAATAATGTGTTTTTCACCAACACGTAATCCTAATTTTTCGAACTCTGTAGTTAACAAAGCCAATGTAACTTCTTGTTCCCAAACTCTATTGGCTGCATCCGTTGGAGTTATCCCTTGACCACTTTTCTCAAGATTACTTACTTTAAGTCTGAAATCTTCAAAAGCGATGTCTTTATCATTAATACTTCCAACATCTTTTGTGTTTTGACCAAGGCCACCTTTTCCAATAAGATCTTGTATAATAAATGCAAACAATGCAATTGCGATTGCTGCAATCAATAAAGCGGAACGTTGTCTAATTTTTGCTAAAACTGCCATTTCTATTGTTGTTAATTTTTATATTCAGTTTGCGAAAATACAATTATCTAGTTAATAATAACAATTGGAGTGTTTTATTTTAGAAGTTTTTTTAAAGTTTTAGAAAAAAAATGTGTTTGATGTAATTTTAACGAACACTATCTTATTTTCAAAACGGTTTCTCCAGAAAAAATATTTTCAATAGTTTGCATATACTCTTAGAAACAAGAAACTATTGACTCGAATTGCGATCTTCGAAACGTTTGGAATACTTTGCTCTAAAAAAGAACATAAATACAGCCACTGCTGCAATTCCAAAACTCAACCATGGTTCTTTTTCCCATTTAGTTACGCCATCATAAACAAAAAACAAGGCAAAAGCCAAGTAAGCGTAGGAAGTAAATTTTAAATATTTCATTATGAGTACATTTTAATTATTGGTATCGACCTCTCCAGATATTTTTTGAGAATTTATAACTTTAAAATCTTTGCTAAAATCAATCCCTTGACCAGCAGATGATCCTTTTGGACTAGAGAAAGTAAAACGTCTTTCGGTATAAAACCATTCGTTTTTTTGATCAAAGTACAATTGCTCGGTTTCTAAAACTTGACCGTCTTGGGTAGTAATTTTGACTTTTCCTTGCAAATCAATAATCCCAGTTCTTTTATAAGAAATAGCATAATTGGACTTTACAAACGTCTTCTTCCCTTTGGCATCAAACAAAGTCACATCAATACCTTTTGGAAATTCTGTAAAAGGAAAATCAACTCCAGAAAAATCAAGCATTTTAGAACTAAGTAAAATAGCCGAAATCCGACCTGAATCAGTATATTTTACATTAATAGAATCAGCTTCCCCAGTCGGATTAAACTCCGAAAGATTTATTTTTTGTAATTCTTTAAAATTACTTTCACAAGAGCACAAGCTCAAAAGCAGCGTAAAAAAAAGTAGCGAAGCAAAAAATGGTTTTATAGTGAAAGTCATCGTAGTAATTTAGAAACTACTTTCTAGTAGAATTTTCTTTTAACAAACCATTTGTCATTCAAAGAGAAACTTACGCTAGCATTGAAATAATTCTCTTGAATTAAGCCAGCAGCAGTAGTTCCTTTTACCCCATACTCTAATCCGATATTAAAATTAGAGAACGATCCTAGTGCAGGCAAACCAAAACCTAAAGTCACCGATTTATCATCAATGCCCTGATTTTGCACCATTAACCCTGTTTTTTCAAAACGAAATCCACCTCTGTAAACAATTCGTTTAGCATAACTAGTGAAGGAGTTGTAATTTGGTATATAATAACCACCCACACTGTAGCGCGTATACTTTTTGAAAGTTACTCCTGTTACATTGTTGTAGTTGTTTGCCAGATTCCCAGCCTCTCTAATGGCTACTTCAGCCCCTACCATCCATTTTCTAGATTCGCCAAATCCCAAACCTAACGTTATTTTACTTGGCAATTCTAATTCTCTTTTAGTTGTCACTTCATCAAATCCCTCTGGATCAATATCAAATGTCCCTTCATAATCTACTGTAGAAATGGTTCTTGTATTTTCAGAAGTTAAATTACCTTTAAAAGTATAGTTCAAACTTGAGTAAATATTTAACTTAGAGGCAATCTTGGCCTGATACATCGCTCCAACGTTAAAGTTAAGACCTGAAATATAAGCTACATTAGCTTCTCTTGTTCCCACTGGAACGCCAGTAATGTATTCTAAATTATCTGTTTCTATTTTTCCAAAATTATATTGCACATCGGCACCAAGGCTAAAGTTTTTAGTTACTTTGTAACCACTACCGAAAAAAACTTTATTCACGCCTCCTTTTCCTTCTAGACGTTTGTTATTTTGAGACCCGTCAGCACTGATGGATTGTATTTTGTATCCAACTGAAGAATAAGGAATCAATCCAAATCCTACACCCACTTTACCAATCGGGATTGCAACTACCATGTAATCTAACGTTGTTCTTTTTGCAGTAGCGCTATTAACATTATCTTTTAGCGTTTTAGTACCATAAGTACCACCCATGGTCAATGTAGTCAATTTTAAATTAGCATAACTTGCAGGGTTTTCAACATTGATGTGTATGCTGTCTTGTTCTATTGCAATACCCCCCATAGATCGATTTTCTAACATTCCTCTATATCTGATATCTCCAATTCCGTAATACGAGTAAGGGGAAGAAGTTCCTTGTTGGGCTAAAGAAACTAATGAAAAAAGCAAACAAGCTGCTATAAAGATTTTTTTAATCATTGTTGATTGTATATTGAAATGTTTGGTTCAAACTCTCTAAAAGAAAATTTGAATTGGCAAATATGGTATTTTTTAATCGCATCGCCAAAAATTCTGCATCGCCCCCCGTTAAAATTATTATAAATTTTGAATACTTTGCTTTGAATTCCTCTATGAAACCGTCAATTTCATAGACTAATCCATTTACAACTCCAGAATGTATTGCATTTACAGTCGAATCACCAATAAAAGTCTCTGGATTACCCATAGTTAGCAAAGGCAATTTGGCGGTATAATTATGTAAAGATTCATAGCGCAAACGAATTCCAGGCGAAATCGCACCTCCAAGATAATTATTGTCTGCGTCAATACAATCGTAAGTCACACAAGTCCCAGCATCTATGACTAATCTATTCTGTGCAGGAAACTGTAACGTTGCTCCAGCAGCTAAAACCATTCTATCGATTCCAAGAGTTGTGGGAGTAGCATATTTGTTCTCAAATGGAAAAGCGTCATTATGGGACACAAAGTGCACTTTTAACTTAGATTCAAAAGCTAAAAAGAACTCTTTTTCTAAATTTCCAACCGAGGAAACGACCAAATACTTGAGATTTGGATACTTTTTTAAAATATTTTCAATTTTTTTTTGAAGTTCTTGTACTTCAAAAATAAAAAACTCAACAAGTGTATACTGCTCAAAAACAGCGCCTTTAATCCTTGTATTTCCTATGTCTACGGTCAAAATCATATGTAATAATTTGCGGAAGCTAAGGTACGAATAGATTTTTTTTAAAAATTGTTTTGGATAAATTAAAAATGGTTCTATATTTGCACCCGCAATCAACACGCAGTAATGCTCAAAATTGTAAAGGTACCTTAGCTCAGATGGTAGAGCAATGGACTGAAAATCCATGTGTCCCTGGTTCGATCCCTGGAGGTACCACGAAACCCGAATAGCAATATTCGGGTTTTTTGTTTTTATTCCTTTCCAAAGAAGGCGGATCAAGGATCAATCCCAAAACCTGTGGAGCGAAAAAATTAAGCATAAATAGTAGTTAATCTAAAAAGGAAGAATTCTATTTTCTAACCCCTCTAAATTGACTTCTAACTGCTTTTAATTTGTTTTAAAAGACTCATTACCTATATTGAATAAAAACCTATAAAAACTAAAGGTCGCCATTATAGGCGACCTTTAACAAATAAATATCAATTTAGGAGAGATTAACTTTTAATCAACTTCAATACTTGTGTTTGATTTTTAGTATTGTATGCTTTTACTAAATAAAATCCTTTACTCAAATCGCTTATACTAAACTGTTGATCAATAGACTTAATCGCATCAAACTGCTTTACTTTTTGACCAGATAAAGAATAAATCTCCACTTTTGTAGTTTCTGCATTCAAGGTAAAATAGTTTGACGCAGGATTAGGATACAACTTAATAACAGCTTCTTTTTCAAAATCTGCGATTGCTAAAGTAGCTGTTTTATTCCCTAAAATTTTATATTCTCCTGGTTGTAATGTTATCGTTTGATTGACATCGGTAACGTTTAAGGTCGTATTATCCATCAAATCATACCATGTTCCTATATAAGGAAAACCAGTGGCTACAGCATTGGCTACCACGCCAAAATTCGAAATAATCAACACGTCTTTTAACTCTGTATTAGAAAGTGTAGCATTGGTAATTTTAATATTTGGAGTGACACTATTTGTGCTAGAAATCGTCACATTGCCCAAAAATACTGGCTCATTAATTTTTAAAGTAATCATTTTGGCCCAATCATTATAAATCTTGCTACGATCCGTATTTCCTAGCCAATTCCCTGTCCATTGAGGTTGTGGTTTGGTATCTAATTTACAATCCCCAGATGTTGCATCCGAAGGTGTATTCACAACTCCATTATTACAAGCGAATATAGACTGCTCCCAACCTAGTTCACCAAAATGCCATATCATTTTTGGCCCTGGAACCAAAAGAGAAACTGCACCAAGTGCTGACATTCTTGACAAGGCAGTACTCAATGTTTTAACATTGTAAGTTCCAGCACTGTTTCCGAATTGTAGGTTTTTGTACATCAAACGCTCTTCGTCGTGGCTTTCGGCATACCCCATCAAGCGTTGCCCAATGAAACCTCTACTACTACTAGACATTCTTGCAATATTCTGATTAGGCCAACCCATAGTTAATTCATTGTACTGATCCGTCATTTTACCCCAAGTCATAATTCCTTTACTGATTGGATCATTGATACGATAATCTGCCCATTGTTTCTCTTCAGCATCTGTACCTAAATGTTCAAAAATTACATAATGAGTAGGATCTAAAGACCAAGAATAATCAGCATACTCCTTTAATACATCAACACGATCTTGTTGATAAGCATTGGTTTGTGCATCTGATCCTTCTGCATTTTGGGTAAACCCTTTGGTTAAATCCCAACGGAAACCATCAATTTTAAACTCTTCAACCCACTGCTTGATTACTCGTTTTACATAGTTCTTCGTACGAACTTGTTGATGATTAAAATCTTCCCCAACGCTGTAACTGTGTTTCGCTACCGTATTGAAATATGGATTTTCTGTAGTTGGAGAACCCCAACCATCACCGTCAGCATCGTTCATCCACATACGAACCATAGGATTTCTTCCAAAAGCATGATTCAAAGCCACGTCTAATATTACAGCAATTCCGTTTTGATGATATAAATCGATAAGCTCTTTCAGCTTCTCAGGTGTCCCGTAGAATTTATCTAAAGCCATATGAAAAGAAGTATTATACCCCCAACTTTCATTGCCTTCAAATTCCATAACAGGCATTAATTGAATGGCATTAACTTTTAAATTCTTGAAATAATCAATTTTATCGATTAAGTCTTGGTAGTTTCTTTTGGCATCGAAGTCACGCACCAACACTTCATAAACCACTAGTTTTTCTTTAGCTGGCTTCACAAAATTAGTAGTAGCTTGGCTCCATACATAAGGAGTCTGTCCTGTTTTGAACCAAGTCACTTCTCTCTCTTGTCCAACTGGATAAACTGGCAAATTAGGAAAAGAAATCGATGGTATTCCTGGATCATCATATGGAGAAAGTACCAAAGTTGAATAAGGATCCGCAGCTTTTACCAAACTTGGCGAACCTGCCAAAGGTGTTTGATCCACCACCCAATATTGGTACGTATTATTGGCTCCTGCAGTAAGTCCAGTCAATTCTAACCAAAACTTAGTAGATCCAGCGGTTGCGTCTTTTTTCATGGCATAATCAGCAGTAGGCTGCCAATTGTTAAAGCTTCCTGCTACGTATACAAAATCCTTTAAAGGAGCATCTAACACTAAAGTAGCTTTGGTTGCATCGTTCGGATTATAGTTGATTCCGTCAACTAATCCAGCTGGAATAGTTTCAGAAACAACAGTTGGGCTCACTACTGCAGCAAACTTTTTAACAACAGTAGTGGTTCCTTGTGTTACTTCTAGCTCGTAGTTTTGATTTCCAGTAATACTGGTATGACTAAAAGAATAGCTAGCTGTAGCTGAAGCAGTATTGATAGAAGTTCCGTTAGATTTCAAATTATAATTTGCAACACCATTGGTATTTGATGCCGTAATATTCAAGCTACCCCCTGAAGCTAAAATAGTAGTACTATTTTGCACTGGAGCTGTCAATGTCACTTGAAAAGACCCCACTTCAGTTAAGACATCTTGGGATTTTTTATCCCCAGTTCCGTCTTTTGCCTTAACCAAAAAACCTATTTTACCAATACCTGTTGCATTGTAATAAGTAATAGGAGTTATGGTTTTGGTATAGGTATCTGGACCTGCATTATAGGTAAATCGAGCCGCTTCATCTGAAGCTGTCCAAGAACCGTTCAATGGCGTTCCCTTAGGCGTGGTATCATTGGTATCAAAAGCCCAAGCCCATAAATACAACGCATTTCCAGTAATACCCCAAGTAGCTTCATTAACACTAGATCCATTGATGGTAATGGTAATTGCAGTAGTTTCTTCGAAAGTTGTAGGAGCAATTGTATAGGTTATGTTTTGTTGCTGCGAAAAAGCAATAGCACCCAACAAAAGGAATCCTAAAAGTAAAATTTTTCTCATTCTTTTGATTTTTAAAGATTAATGAAAAAAAGGGCTGCCTTAAAGACAACCCTTTTTTTTATAACAATTATTAATTTATAGTTTTTCTAAAGTATATGTATAAGCTCTAGATTTACTTAAATCAAGTGTTACTTTGTATGTACCAGAAGCAGCTACAGGAATATCTGCTCCACCTTCTTCAAGAACACCATTTACACCATCATCACCATAGTTAAGTGTCCAAGCATCATTAGCTCTAAACTTGAATTTACCAGAAGCATCTAATACTATAGTAACAGTCCAAAGATTTGTAGCTTTATCAAAAGTCATTGGTGTACTAGCATTCCAACCTTGCGGTGTTGCGCTACCAATAACACCCCAATCTGTTCTTGTTGTAGAATAAGTTAATTTTTGAGTATCTGCTTTAATGTAGTAGTATCCAGCTGGCTCATTTAAATCACCACCTTTAGGATCCAATATTCCAGCTCCTCCTGAACCATAGGCAACGTTAGCCCAATCAAACTTCAAATTATCATCAGCTTCTAACAATTTAAATCCCCCATCTAAGTAAACATATCCAACAAAGTCAGAATTTCCTTTTGCAGATGGTTTCAATTGATAAGGAGCTGTTAACCCTGCAGGATTCCATCCTTGGTGATTACCTACTGCACCCAACAATGGCGCAACTTTAAATGGTGTAATCACAATTTCGATTGGCTCTGAAGATATCTTTTGTGTTCCTACAACAGCAGTAACTCTAGCCCAAACGTTAGAACCTACAAAAGGAGTCAAACCTAAATCGATAGCTGCTTTATTTAAAGTAGTTCCCGTTACAGCAACGTTGTTAGAATTAGAAGATTGAACTAATTGTGGCTTTGCAAAATCTTTGTCATCTAATTTAGCAATCTCTACATTATAAGCAACAACAACGTCGCCAGCAAAATTCGCAGGTTTCCAAGCAAAACGCTCGAATAAATTTTCTGCATTTGTAGGAGTAACTATATAACTTGCTCCTGTTAATGGAGCTGTAATAACAGGAGCATCTGTTGCCTCTATTACTGGACGATCTTGTACGTCCTCAACACTACATGAAGCCATCACAAGCGTGAATAAAGCTAAAAATAATTTTGATATATTTTTC
>CAUPCW010000014.1:0-45088 GCA_963509895.1 uncultured Flavobacterium sp. | reverse complement strand
TAGTGTTGTGCCAAATGTAGGTACAGTAAGCGCTTCAGGGATTACTAATATTCCTGCTGGAACTACTATTACAATTAATGCTAATGTTGCTGGTGCTTGTAATGAAGTGATACCAATTACTGCTCCTAATTGTAGCTGTCCAGTTGTTGCTACTCCAATTGCAGGTGCCAACCAGACTATTTGCGAGGGGCAAAGCAATCCAACACTAAGTGTGAGTGTAGCCGCACAAGAAACCGCAGATTGGTATACAACACAAAGTGGAGGCACGCCATTTTTGACTAATGCTTTGAATTTTACACCTACGGTAACTGCGATTGGTATTTATACGTATTATGTTGAAGCCAGAAACACTACTACCAATTGTACTAGTACCACAAGAGTAGCTGTTACCCTAACCATAGAAGGTATTGCTGCTCCTAGCGGTTCGGCAAATCAAACGTTCTGCCAAATTGATGCGCCAACTATTGCTAATTTAGTAGCTAGTGGTACCAGTATAAAATGGTACAATTCACTAACAAGTACTTCGCCTTTAGCCGCAAGCACGCCACTTACTGATGCTACTTATTATGCAACTCAAACAGCAACTAATGGATTAGGGTGTGAAAGTATTAGCCGATTTGCTGTAACTGTAAGCATCACAAAAACTCCTGCTCCTAGTGGAAATGCTATACAGTATTTTTGTAATCAAGCTACAGTAGCCGATTTACAACCCAACAACAATGGTATAAAGTGGTATGATGATTCACTAAATCTTTTAAATGTTAATGAACCATTAATCAATGGTAAAAATTATACTGCTACTCAAACTTTAAACTCTTGTGAAAGCGTTGATCGACTAACTGTTTCTGTAGTTATCAATCAACCAATGAATCCAATAATTCAAAATGAAGAGTCTTTTTGTGCTTCTGAAAATGCAACCATTACAAGTTTAACCAATAGAGTTACTAATACGAACACTGTTAATTGGTATTTAACACCTAATAGTATAACACCTTTATCAGCAACAGACAAACTAGTAAATGGCGCTATTTATTATGGCGCAGCTTTTACTAGTACTCCGCTGTTTTGCGAGAGTAGTCCTAGAACTACTGTCAAAGTTAACATCGAATCTCCGTCAAAACCAGAAGGAAATTCGAATCAGTTCTTTTGTAATTCGTCTTTACCAAAAATAAAAGACTTAGTAGTAACAAGTGGGACAAACCTAAAATGGTATGACAATAATAACACCCTTTTAAGCAATGATTTCGCACTAGTAGATGGAGGGAAATATTATGCAACACAAACTATTGGTAGCTGTGAAAGCGTTGAAAAATTTGAAGTTATAGTTTCAATTCTATCACCCCCTACACCAACAACTAATGCAAATAGTCAGCTTTTTTGTATAGAACAAAACCCAACATTGAATAGTATTGCTATCACAAAATCGAATCCTTTATCAAATATAAAATGGTATGATCGTGCAATTGGTGGAAATGTATTATCAAATAATATTGTTCTGCTTAATGGAAACGCCTACTATGCAGAAGAAGAATCAATCAATCCAATTGTATGTCAAAGTAATACTAGACTTAAAATAGATATATTAATTGAATCCGCACCTACACCTATAATTAATTCAATAGAAGCTCCAACTTGTGCTAAAACTACTGGAAGCGTTATTCTTACGGGACTACCAAATGGTACTTGGGAAATCATTCCTTCAAATGGATCGTCTGTTTTTGGGATTGGAGGAACCTATACATTTGAGAATTTATCGGCTGGGGTTAGCTATAATTTTAAAGTTAAAACCGCTAATCAATGTGTATCTCAAGCTTCTATCGAAGCAATTATACCCGCTGTTCCCCTTTATCCCAATACCACAACAATCGATGTTACCCAACCTACTTGCCTTCTTCCTCATGGAAAAATTGAATTTTCTCAACAAACTGGAATGGAATATAGCATTGGCGGTAGTTATCAAACAAATCCACTATTTGACAATCTTCAACCTGGTATTTACAAAACAAGTATTAGAAACAGTACTAGCGTTACTTGTATGATAAATACTGAAGAGGTTGTTATCAATCCGATTCCAAAATCTATTGCTTTTGAACTAAAATCCTATTGTTTAGAAAATGAGTTTATTGTAGAAATTATTCCTATTGATAATAGCTTTTCTCCAAACCAAGTTGAAATTACTTGGATGGACAAAAACCAAAATAGTATTGGAAATGATATAAAATTAAATGTAACAAAATCTATTGGAACCATTGATGATTCTATTTATCCACTCGAATTGACTGCAAAAGTTTCAAATGCTACTATAGGTTGCGAAACGATTCAAACCATTAGTTTTTCCTCAGTTTTTTGTGGTACTCAAAAAGGAATCTCTCCAGATGGTAATGGATCTAATGAATACTTTGACCTTTCAACTTATGCAATAAAAAATATTAGTATCCTGAACAGATACGGTGTTGAAGTCTATCACAAAAAAGACTACAAGAATGAATGGAGAGGTCAAACCAATGACGGCACAGCTCTTCCTGACGGAACCTATTACTACATCATAACATTGAATGATGAAACCTCAAAAACTGGATGGATTTATGTTACTAGAAAGCAATAAAAACAATAAGAAAATAATGCATAAAATAACACTCTTATTGTTGTTAACTTTTGGATTTAATACAATTGGTTGGACACAACAAGACCCTCATTATACCCAATACATGAATAACATGAGTGTATTTAACCCTGCATACGCTGGCTCCAAAGAGGATTTATCTATGGGAATTTTATATAGAAAACAATGGGTAAATATGGAAGGTGCTCCAACCACATTTTCTGTTTTTGGCCATCAGCCTGTTGGAAAAAATTTGGGAGCTGGTCTTTCTATCATAAGTGACAAATTAGGACCAATCGCAGAAAAAAATATTTATGGTGATGTATCCTATACCCTACAATTGAATGAAAGTATGAAGATAGCCGTTGGTTTAAAAACAGGCGCTACTTTTCATAGTGTTGACTTATTTTCAAAAATTGCGGCAACACTCCCCGATCCTAACGATGGTGTATTTGGCAGAGACATCAATAAAACGTCTTTCAATTTTGGCACAGGCCTTTTCTTATACACAGACCATTACTACTTTGGTATTTCAATTCCTAATATCATAAAAACTCCCCATTTAAATTATAATGGTGAAAATTACGGATCGGAAGTTCCACATTATTTTATTACAGGAGGTTATGTTTTCGATATAAATTTTGAATGGAAATTCAAACCTTTTGCTATGGTAAAATCTTCCTTTGGAGCACCCGTTTCTTACGATGTATCGACTAATTTTTTATACAATAATAAAGTAGAGTTTGGATTAACCTACCGCAAAGAAGATAGCTTTGGAGGAATGATTAACATAAATATTACGCCTCAATTAAGAATTGGCTATGCTTATGATCGGATTATTTCAAATCTAAAGTATACCACAAATTCATCTCACGAAATCATTCTCTTATTTGATTTAATTAACTATAAAAAAGTCTCTCGATCTCCTCGCTTTTTTTAATTATTACTTATGAAAAAACACCTCATTATATTCTTCTTTATTTTGACACACAACCTTTTGTTAGCACAAAAGAGTAGTTGCTCAGCAAATGATTTAATTGAAAGATTAGAATACACCAAAGCAATAGAATTACTTACACAATGTATCGATGTTACTTCAAAAAACACCGAGGGTATGCTTCAACTAGCCAATTGCTATTACTATACTTCTAAAACAGAAGAAGCTGAAAAATATTACAAATTAGCTTACGAAGCTATTAAAGACAAGGCAACACATTTTAACTACATTGATTGTTTGCGTTCTAATAAAAAATATGATGAAGCCAATGCAGCAATGAAAAAATTTGCATTAAAATATTCATCTGATAGCAGAAGTACTACTTTTCTAAAAAAAGACAACGCTACGGAAGCATTATTAAACCAACAAAAAAAATATACTGTAAAAAAGATCAATATTAATTCCGATCGAAGTGATTTTGGTGGTTTTCTTTTAGACAGTACTTTCTACTTTGTGAGCAGTAGAATAGAACAAAACAAAAAATACGGTTGGAATGAAGAACCGTATTTAGATATTTTTTTTAGTATTAGAAAAAATGACACTGTATTTTCTCAACCCATCCCTTTAAAAGAACTTAATAGCTCCTTTCATGAAGGTCCTATCTCTATTACAAAAAACGGAAAAAACATCTATTTTGCTAGTGAAAGTTTCACGGTCAATCAATTTGACAAAATCAAGAACAAAAAGTTAAAAAGTGGTCAAGTGCAATTATTTACCGCCACCAATGATCATGGTGTATGGATATACGCAAAACCATTACCGTTTAATAGCAAACTTTACTCTGTAAGCAACCCCAGTGTTAACTCAACGAATACAACACTCTACTTTTCCTCAAATATGCCCGGAGGAATTGGCGGAAATGACATTTGGAAAGTAACTATTAATGGAGATGGAACGTATGGTAAACCCGAAAATTTAGGACCAAAAATCAATACTGAAGGAGACGAATCCTTCCCCTTTATTGATGAAAACAATTTACTTTATTTTGCTTCGAATGGAAGACCAGGACTAGGCGGACTAGATGTTTACAAGATAGATTTGAACAACGAAAGTGAGGCCGAAAATTTAGGAATACCTGTAAACAGTCCCAAAGATGACTTTGCTTTCTCTACTTTTTACAACCGAAAAATTGGCTATTTATCAAGCAACAGAGAGGGAAATGACAATATTTATTCGTGCATACCTGATTGCACCAATTATTATGCTGCTGTTCTAACAGATGCCACCAATAATCTTCCTTTAAGTAATGCAAAAGTCGTAGTAACCGATAGCAACGAGAACATAATAACCACCTTGCAATCTGACAAAAATGGATGGATTGAGTTTAGAATCGCTTGTGAAAAAACACCTTATTTAAAAATCTATAAAGATGGTTTTATTACTAAAACCATAGCTATAGCTCCAACTGTTGATCCTAACTTAAGAATTACTATCCCTATTGAACCAATTCCAGAAGTCGTAGTTACCGACACCGAAATCCATTTTAACCCGATTTTGTTTGAGTTCAATAAATACGAAATTACAAAGCAATCAAAAAAAATATTAGATAAACTAGTCTATATAATGAACCAAAATGTTGCTATGGAAATTTACATCAAAGCACATACAGATAGTAAAGGTACTGCGAAGTACAATTTGAATCTATCAGAAAAAAGAGTTCAATCTACTGTAAACTATATCCTCTCAAAAGGAATTAGTACAACAAGAATCTCAGGAAAAGGATTCGGTGAAGCTGAACCAAGAATAAACTGCGGCGATAAGTGTACCGATCAAGAACACTTTCAAAATCGACGTTCAGAGTTTCTAATTGTAAAGGATAAATAATCCAAATCATTTAAACCATACAACCCCAAATTTTAATTCTATAATAACTAACCACCATGTTGCAACTTTTTAAAAAAAACTATTACCTATTCCTTTTTCTACTGTTAGGTATTGGGTGCACTTCTGATTTGTTTTCTCAAAATTTAATAACAAACGGTAATTTTGGAACCTTCAATGCCGCTGTACTCCAACCCCCTATAACGACTAATCAGAGTAATTATAATCAAATCAATTATAATGCAGGAAACAGTGTGCCAAGGCAATTTGCGATTTCTAACAACCCTTTTACCGTAAATACAAGTAATTTCATTAATCTAAATGATCATACTACTGGGAATAGTACTGGTAACATGATGGTTGTAGATGGGGATAGTAACGAAATATTCTGGAAACAAAATCCTGATCGACAACTTACTGCAGGACAGCCTTATGTTTTTAGTTTTTGGATTGCCAATGTAGCTATTCCTGGGAACCCTAAAGCTACAATTCGATTTAATCCAAATGGCTGTTCAAGCTGTAGCACCAGTACAATTGATTTAAATACTCTTCCTGCTGGCTGGAATAAAGTAAGTTTCACCATAACGACTTCAACAACACAATTTGTTCGTATTGAATTATCAACCGTTGGAGCTGGTGGTGGCGGAAATGATTTTGCCATTGACGATGTAAGTTTATATGGACCTCCCTTACCAATAGCTATTTCGAGTTCCAAAACAGATCCTTCATGTATAGCTGCCAATGATGGCGCAATCATAGCTTATGGCGCTGGAGGAATACAGCCCTATACGTACAGTCTTAGTGGAGCAGCTACTGCAACGAACACAACTGGTATTTTTACAGGTTTAGCGGCAGGAAATTACAATGTTGCTGTAACCGATTCTGATAGTACACCAAAAACTATTAGTACTGGCACTATAAATTTAGCTGAACCTACACCAATAACCATTACACCTTCTGTAACAGGTTGTATTCTTACAGGAACTGCCGTGCAACTTACCGCAAACGGGGGAACCGCTCCATATACTTGGACAGCTAACATTGGTGCAAATCCAAGTGGGACAACCAATATAGTTACAGTTAATCCAACTACAACCACTACTTACTCTGTGAGCTCAACCATAAATTCAACATTAGCTCCTTCGAATCTAATCACAAATGGTGATTTTGAAAATCTAAACAACGGCTTCTCATCTGATTATGGTTACTACCCTTCAGGAAATCCTTCAGGAGCTTATATTGCTTACGGAATCACAACTGATCCTTCGACTTGGTATCCTGCATTTGGAAAATATGTAGACCATACTACTGGAACAGGTAAAATGTTAGTTTGCGATGGTGCTACAGATGGCACTAGTGTTATTTGGTCACAAACGGTTGCTACAAATCCGGGTACCAATTATAATTTTTCTTTTTATGCTCAAAACTTAACTAATAACAATTATGCAAAATTTAAAGCTACAATAAATGGGGTTGATGTTGCATTAACGCCTATTTCTGCAGGAAATACTGGGGCTGCAAGTAATGGATCTCTCGTAGGAGGAGGTTGGACACAAATAACTGGAACATGGGCTGCTGGCGCGGCTAGTTTAGCAACATTAAAAATTATAAACACGACAGTATCTGGTGCGGGTAATGATTTTTCATTAGATGATATTTCGTTTATGGCCCAAACCGCTATCAATAAATCTTGTACACTTTCTAAATCCATAATCTTAAACGTAGGAGGTTCAGCGCCAATAACAAATTTTAGTTATTCGACACCTATCTGTAAAAACAATACGAATCCTTTGCCTGTACTTGCTTCTGGGTTCAAAACTGGAGGAACTTTTAGTTCAACTACTGGTTTAACAATTAACAGTACTACAGGAGAAATTGACTTAGCTAGTTCGACATCTGGAACTTATACAATTACTTATAATGTTGCGGCAGATGCTGTTGCTTGTACTACTGCTGGATCTTCTAATTTTTTACTAGTTATTAATGCTGTCCCAACCATTACAAGTATAGTTAACAATAGTAGATGTAGTTCAGGTACTATTTTACTTCAAGCCAATAGTAGTAGTGGTACTGTAAATTGGTATACGAATGCTATCGGTGGAGGTGCTATTGCTACAGGGTCTACTTATACAACCCCTTCTTTGAGTGCTACAACAACGTATTATGTTGACGCTACCGCTAATGGATGTACCACAAATAGTCGTACAGCTGTTGTTGCTACTGTTAATGCATTACCTTCCATTCCTACTTATAACAAAACAACTCCAACTTGCTCAACCCCTACAGGAACTATCACAATTACAGGTCCAACACCTTTAACTGATTACCAATTTAGTTTAGATGGCGGAACATTTTCCTCAACAATTTCGTATTCTAATGTAATACCAGGGAATCACACATTAGAGTCCAAATTAATTACAACAAATTGCCAATCAGGGACAACAACGGTTGCTATTGCTCCTATTCCTACTGGACCTACTGCAATAGCATCTACAATAAACCCCGCTACTTGTGGAAGTAACAATGGTTCCATCACATTAGGAACCGTAACTGGTGGAACAGCTGGCTTCACCTACAGCTTTGATAGTTCTGCATACGCATCTACTCTAAATTATTCAGGGTTAGCCTCTGGAGATCATACAGTGGTAATAAAAGATGCTAATGATTGTTTATCTCCTGTCATTGTACTTAACGTTCCTTCTATAAATTCTCCTGCACAACCTAGCGCTGTTGCTACTGCGCATCCAACTTGTACCAATGCAAATGCGGGAGAAATCACGATTACCACTGTCGCTGGGCTTACTTATTCTATTGACGGGTCTGATTATAGCAACACAAGTGGTATTTTCTCAGGGTTAGCATCAGGAACTTATTTTGTAACAGCGAAAAACGCAACAGGTTGTATTAGCCCTGCTACAATTGTTGGAATAAACAACCAACCGATAACTCCTGTTTTAGTAATTACCAATCCAAGCCCAGTTTGTTCTCCCACAACTATAGACCTAACAGCCGCATCGATAACTGCTGGAAGTACTGGTGGTGGCACACTTTCTTATTGGACTAATGCCTCAGCCACAACACCTTTATTAACACCTACTTCGGTTGCTACTTCAGGAACCTACTACATCAAAAGCACGGTAAATGGAAATTGTAGCGACATACAACCTGTAACGGTTATCATTAGAACAACAGAAATCATAACTATTTCTTGTGGTTCTCCAACAATGAATAGCGTTACCTTTAATTGGAATACTATCACGGATGCAACTGGTTTTACCTACTCCTCTACTATTAACGGTCTTACAGGACCTAGCGGAACGCTAGCGGCTTCGGCTACAAATCTTACTATTTCTAGTTTATCTCCTGGTGATGCTGTAATTTTAACATTAAATCCATCAGGTAGTAACTGTGTTCAAACCGAAACCTCTGCTCCTTGTTTTACACTGGTTTGTCCTTTACCAACGGTTGATCCTATCTCTAACAGTATTGTTTGTTCAGGGGATAGCATTCCACTTCAAGCATTTACAAGTATGCCTGTCGATCCTTCAACAACATACAACTGGACAATTACTAATAATATTGGAAGTCCATTAGTATCCGGTACAGGAAGCATACCTTCATTTATTACAAGTAATACAACAAGTTCTTCAATCACAGCAACAATCACAGTTAGAGGAACACAAGGTGCTTGTACTGGTCCTGCTACTACCTACACCATCACCGTGCAACCTCAGCCTGTGATTACAGTTACAAATCCTGCGCCTGTATGCGCACCTACAACTGTAAATATCACTACAGCTTTCACAGCAACTGGTGGAGGTTCCATTAGCTATTGGAACGATGCAGCGGCTACAATTCCTGTAACAAATCCAAATGCAATCGCAACTTCAGGGACATACTATATCAAAAGTACTGTTGGTACCACAACAACTTGTACTGATACAAAACCTGTTAGTGTAACCATTAGACCAACTGAAGTAATATCAATCGTTTGTGGTACTGCAACTTTGAATAGTGTTACTTTTAATTGGAATTCTATATCTGATGCTACAGGATTCTCATACGCTTCTACAATTAACGGTCTTGCTGGACCTAGTGGAACTTTAGCAGCAACCGCAACAACTGTAACTATTCCTGGTTTGCTTCCAAATAATGCTGTACAGTTGATCCTTACTCCTACTGGAAGTAATTGTGTACAACCCTCACTATCTGGTATCTGCAATGCACTTCCTTGTGTATCTCCAGTGGTTACACCTATGACAAATCTTGTCGTTTGTGCTGGTGCAACTATTGCGCAACAAACCTTTGGCAGTACTCCTGTAGATTTTACTAATACAAAATACTATTGGAGTATGACAAATGCTATTGGTGCAGCTGCTCTAACTGGAATTGGAAACATCCCAAGTTTTACCGCATTAAACAACACGAATAGTGCAATTACAGCAACTATACAAGTATATGCTGAACAACTTGGTCCTTGTACAGGCCCTATTATGACCTACACCATCACCGTACAACCTCAACCTGTAATTACAGTTACAAATCCTGCTCCTGTATGCGCACCTGCAACAGTCGATATCACTACAGCTTTCACAGCAACTGGTGGAGGTACCATTAGCTATTGGAATGATGCTGCGGCTACAATTCCTTTAACGAATCCAAATGCTATCGCAACTTCAGGGACATACTATATCAAAAGTACTGTCGGTACCACAACAACTTGTACTGATACAAAACCTGTTAGTGTAACCATTAGACCAACTGAAGTAATATCAATCGTTTGTGGTACTGCAACTTTGAATAGTGTTACTTTTAATTGGAACTCCATATCTGATGCTACAGGATTCTCATACGCTTCTACTATTAACGGTCTTGCTGGACCCAGTGGAACTTTAGCAGCAACCGCAACAACTGTAACTATTCCTGGTTTACTTCCAAATGATGCCGTACAGTTGACCCTTACTCCTACTGGAAGTAATTGTGTACAACCCGTACTATCTGGTATCTGCAATGCACTTCCTTGTGTGTCTCCAGTGGTTACACCTATGACAAATCTTGTCGTTTGTGCTGGTGCAACTATTGCGCAACAAACCTTTAGCAGTACTCCTGTAGATTTTACTAATACAAAATACTATTGGAGTATGACAAATGCTATTGGTGCAGTTGCTCTAAATGGAATTGGAAACATCCCAAGTTTTACCGCATTAAACAACACGAATAGTGTAATTACAGCAACCATACAAGTATATGCTGAACAACTTGGTCCTTGTACAGGCTCAATTATGACCTACACCATCACAGTACAACCTCAACCTGTAATTACAGTTACAAATCCTGCGCCTGTATGCGCACCTACAACTGTAAATATTACTACAGCTTTCACAGCAACTGGAGGAGGTACCATTAGCTATTGGAATGATGCCGCGGCTACAATTCCATTAACGAATCCAAATGCAATCGCAACTTCAGGAACTTACTATATCAAAAGTACTGTCGGTACTACAACAACTTGTACTGATATAAAAGCTGTTAGTGTAACCATTAACCCTATCCCACTCGCAAATCAACCCAATCCATTGAATGTATGTGATGATAACAATGATGGTTTTGGTGTTTTTGACTTAAGTAGCACCTCATTATTAAATCAAATAAATACTTCGGGAATGGTAACAATCAGTTTTCATGAAACGCAGCAAAATGCCATAAATAACGTATTCCCTTATACTGGTTTATACAATAACAATGTAAAAGATAATCAAACTCTTTATGTAAGAGTGAGTTCAAATAGTACTACATGTTATGCATTAACAACATTGCAATTAAAAGTCAATGCCAAGCCGCTTGCTGTTCTTTTGGCTAAACCCTATGAATTATGTGATGATAACCAAGACGGTTTTATGTCATTTAATTTAACAACACTTAGTTCTCAAATTCTTGGCTCAAATAATCCGTTAACACATAGTGTAACCTATTTTAAAAACAATAGTGACGCAACAAATAATACCAATGCAATTAGTAATCCTGCAAATTATATAAACACTGTTCCTACTACTGAAACATTGTATGCAAGAGTTACTCAAAATAGTCTTGGTTGTTTTGATGTGAAAAGTTTTACAATAAAAGTAAATCCGTTACCCACTGCCATTTTACCTTCTGAGTATATGTTATGTGATGATGTTTCAGGAAATCAAATTGAAACTTTTGACTTAACTACAAAAATCAATGAGATTACTGGAGGAAATAGTAATTTAAAAGTGCAATTCTTTAGAACATTAGCAGAGGCAAATGCTAATGCTAATCCTATTACTAATGTTTCAAGCTTTTCGAATACAACAAACTCGCAAACTATTTATGTAAGTGTAACAAATCCTAGTACAAATTGTATCAATTACACCACACTTACCTTAAGAGTTATGCCTTTACCACAACCCAATTTTTCGCCAACAGCGTTACAATTGTGTGACACAAGTACTCAAAACTTAGGGATCGCTACCTTTGATTTGACACTTTCCGAAAATGAAATCAGAAATGGAGATTTAAGTTTAGTATTAGAATACTACAATACTAAGAACGATGCTTTAAATGGAATTGTAGCAAACCAAATAAGTAATCCAACTCAATTCACTACCAATACTAAAACTCAAAACGTATATGTGCGAGTAATCACCACGCCTACTAATCCAAATGACATTAAATGTGCCGTTATCGTTACGCTTCCGTTACTTGTTAATCCAAAGCCAAATTTCAAAAATGTTTCTGACTATGTATTATGTGAACCCAATACAGATGGTTTCATGATTTTTGATTTTGCCACAAAAACAATAGAAATGCTAAATGGTATAAGTAATCCAAATGATTTTGCAATTAGTTATTTTGAAAATCAGTCAGACGCGGTTACAAACTCTAATCCGCTTCCAAATATATTTAGTAATACCATTGCCTATGGCCAAGATATTTATGTAAGAATCCAAAACACAATCACAGGATGTATTGCAACGACCAATCAATTCAAATTAAAAGTAGAAGAAGGTGCGGCCACAACTAGTGTTCCTAAAAACCAAAGTTCCTTCTGTGACACTGATGGAGTTGACGATGGAAAATTTGAAATAGACCTAACGGCTTTCAATTCCATAATTTTAGGCACTAATACGGTTAATAATTATCAGATAACATATTTCACTAATTTAAATGATGCACAATTAAACAATAATCCAATTTCAAATAGTACGAATTACTTAAGCAGCACCCCTTTTAGTTATTTTGTATATGCGAGGATAACTAATGTAGTTTCGCAATCAAAATGTACAGCTCTTGAAACTATTGAAGTAACGATTTATCCACCTGTTCTACCAGAACCTAGCAATGGAGTTATCTGTATAGACCCAAACACGGGAGTAACAATTAGTAGTTATTTAATAGACACTAAATTACCAACTACCGGTTATACCTACCAATGGAGTCTAGATGGTACCATTATACCACAAGAACAAAACCCAACTTTGGTAGCGAATAAAGCAGGAATCTACTCTGTTCTAGCGACTAATACACAAACGGGATGCCAATCAAAAGAAGTGAAAATTGAAGTTAAATCATCTCAATCTGCCAATGCTTCATATCTTCTTACTCGTTCTTTTACCAAAGAACAAATGTTTACAGTTAGTGTTAGCAACGGCAATATTGAAGATTATTCGTATCAATTAGATCAAGGAGAGATACAATTATCCCCCATATTTAATGCAGTAACTCCTGGCCCTCATCAAATAACAATTAGAGATTTAGACGGATGTCAAGAAACCATTTTGGATGCTTATGCTCTTGATTTTCCAAACTTTTTCACACCAAACGGTGACGGTTATAATGACACTTGGAACATAAGTGATCTATCAAACCAACCTAATGCTGTCATTTACATATTTGATAGATTCGGAAAACTCTTAAACGAAATTAGACCTCAAGGTAATGGTTGGGATGGTACTTATAATAGAAATGATCTTCCTGCTACCGACTATTGGTTCAAAGTAATCTTTGAAGAAAATGGTAAAATGGTTGAGTTTAAATCTCACTTTTCGCTTAAACGATAAACTCATAAAAACAAAAATTGACAAATTTAATGCCTCAAAAAAACAATGAAATTAAAATATATCATAGCATCATTTCTTTTCTTATCTCAAATAATAATCGCACAAGAAGGAATTGCGGTTTATAGCGATTACCTGTCTGATAACTACTACCTTCTTCATCCTTCTATGGCTGGAAGTTCTAATTGTGGTAAAATTAGACTTACAAGTAGGCAACAATGGACTTCACAACCAGAATCTCCAAAGCTACAAACGCTAAGTTTTAATATGGGAGTTGGGGATCGCTCTGGAGTTGGTGCCATCATTTTTAATGATAGAAATGGATACCATTCCCAAAAAGGATTAAAACTAACCTATGCGCATCAACTACCCCTGAATGAAGTTGGTCCAGATTTGAATCAATTATCATTTGGTATGAATGCTGGCATTATTCAAAGTAATCTTGACGAGACAAAATTTAGTCCAATTTATGATCCCATTACTCAATCTGGAGCGCAGCTAAAAGACTCCTACTTTAATATTGACTTGGGGCTATCCTATCAATACAATAATTTTTACACCCATGCTACTATAAAAAACATGGTTGCCAATAAAAGACAATTGTATACCGATATAGAATCAGATAATCTTAGAAAATATCTTTTCTCAACTGGTTACATCTTTGGAGAAACAGAAATATTACAAGTAGAACCTTCTGTTCTATTTCAATTGGTAGAAAAGACTAAAGAGAGTTTTATTGATTTTAATTTAAAAATGTATAAAAAAATAAATGAAGGCATATTGTGGGGAGGCATTTCATACAGAAGAAGTATTGATGGTGCCAGTTACGGTACTAATAATAGCCAAAAACTACAAAACCTTATACCAATTCTAGGTGTTAATTATAAAAATGCGATGGTTGCATATACTTATACCTCGTTTGTAGGCAACATTCAATTTGCTAGCGGTGGTTTTCATCAAATTACATTAGGATTAGATGTGTTTTGTAGAAAACTTCGCTACGATTGTTTTTGCCCAGCAGTTAATCATTAAATGTAAAAGTATTATAACTAACTTAAAACACCTTGGGCTTTAAAAATGTGATCAAGCCATAAACCACTATAAAATCCGGAGAAATACACTTTGAATTATTATTTATAAAAGATAAGAATTATTAAATAGTAGTCAACAAAATTTAAAATAAAGCCACCATAATGAAACAAGTTAACTTTTTTTTAATACTTTTATAAATCTATTAACCAATTTAAAACTTAACTCGCAACCTATGAAAAAACTAAACTTATTATTTTTTCTTTTATGTTCCTTTGCAATGCTGGCGCAAAAAGAAGTAACTGGTACAGTAAAAGACTCGCAAGGAAACCCTTTACCAGGAGTAAATGTCATTGAAAAAGGCACCTCAAACGGCACCTCCACCGACATGGATGGTAAATACAAAATCAGAATCAACGAAGATTCTGCTTTACTTTTTAGTTATGTTGGATACAATACAGTAACTAAAACAACTTCTGGTACGGTATTAAACATTACTTTATCTGAAGAAGGAGGGCAAAACCTACAAGAAGTAATAGTAACCGGAACTAGAACGGCTCCTAGAAGTAACACCACTTCCGCACTTCCAATAGATGTTTTATCTTCAAAAGATTTAGTATCTACCGGACAAGCTACATTTGACAAGGCGTTACAGTATAAAATACCTTCATTTAATACTGTACAAACTCCAGTAAATGATGCTACTTCACTACTTGATCCGTATGAGATTAGAAACATGGGACCAAGTAGAACGCTGATCTTGATTAACGGAAAACGTAAGAACTTAAGCTCCTTGGTTTACGTACAAACCTCTCCAGGTCGAGGTGAAACAGGAGCTGATATCTCAGCAATTCCAACCGATGCAATCGAAAGAGTAGAAATTTTACGTGATGGTGCTTCTGCACAATATGGCTCTGATGCTATCGCTGGGGTAATGAATATTATTCTTAAGAAAAACAGCAACGCTAGTTCTGTTACATTAAGAAGTGGTATTACTTCTGAAGGTGACGGCGAAATGCTTGGCGCAAGTATTAATGGAGGAACTACAGTAGGTGAAAAAGGTTTTTTAAATTATACCCTTGATTTCTCAAAAGTAAAATTAGCCAATAGACCAGGTACGGTAGATGCCGCTGGTGAAGCTGGTGATTTTGGTGCAAGTTTAGCAGATGTCCAAAATTTTTTATCAAAGCATCCGGATGCTGGTAATATTAATGGTTCACCAGAAACTACAGCCGCTAAATTTTTAGTTAACGGTGGTAGAGATTTAAGCGAAAACACACAGATGTATTACAATGCCGCTTATGTGTACAAAAAGGTGAATTCATTTGCAAATTACAGAACACCTTATTGGAGAACATTAGCTGACTATCCATATTTAGCTGATTTTTTTGGCGACGGGACGGCAGCATCTTACCAAGGATATGTACCAACGTTTATTGGAGACTTGAATGATTACAATGCCACATTAGGTTTCAAAAACCAAACCAATGGTTGGAATACTGATGGAAGTATTACGGTAGGTGGTAATAGTCAATTTTACACTGTTACAAACTCTCAAAATAGATCTAGTATCCTAGACAGCAACGGCCAAAATATTTACCAAGAAAATAGCCCGATTTCATTTAAACCAGGTGGAACAAAATTCAACCACATCGTAGGAAACATTGATGTATCAAAAAATCTTAGCGATAAAGTAAGTGTTGGTTTTGGTACCGAGTTTAGAACCGAAACTTTTGAAGTTGTTGAGGGAGAAAAAGCCTCTTGGGATGGTATTGGTGCAGATTCATTTGCTGGAAATAGACCTGAAAATTCAGGAAAATGGAACCGCTACAACATAGGTCTTTATGCCGATATAGCTTTTGATGTAACCGAAGATTTTTTATTAAACGGTACATTACGTCATGAAGAGTATAGTGATTTTGGAGGAGCTACAGTATGGAAATTAAGTACTCGTTATAAGTTTCTTGATGACAAAATCACATTGAGAGGTTCAGTATCTACAGGATTTAGAGCCCCAACATTGCACCAAATCTATACACAAAAAGCACAATACTCATTTGTAGCTGGTCAAGGTATTCAGGTAAGTGGAATTATCAACAATGTATCCCCACAAGCTCGTATTTTAGGAATTCCTACTTTAGATGCAGAAAAATCAACTAATATTACTATTGGTGTAGGTGCAAAACCATCTAAAAATTTCAATTTCACAGTTGATTATTACAATATCAAAGTAGCTGATCGAATTGTATTAGGAGACAGACAAAATACTCAATTTGGTAATGTCGCTTGGTTTTCGAACTCATTCGATTCAAGAACACAAGGATTAGACTTTGTAGCAAACTATAGCAACATAGAACTAGGGTCAGGAAAATTAGGTTTCAATTTAGCAGGTAACGTTACTTTACAGAATGAAAGAATTTCTGATGTAAAAAACAACTCCTTTGGACCAATATTAGATGCCTTGACGTTCACTTCAAGACCAAATACAAAATGGATTTTTGGAACAAATTATGAAATTGGAAAATTTGGATTCTCATTAAACAATACTTATTTTGGAAAAACAACCTTCAAACAAGATGGTATGAGTAATGATTTAAGAACAGAATTCATTCCTAAAATAGTAACAGATTTAGGTATCAATTTTAATGCAACCGATAAACTTACCTTAGCTTTAAATATTAACAACTTATTAAATGTATTACCTGAATGGGAATTTAAAGCAGAGAATAGTAATGGTCAAGCTATCTTAAATGATCCTGCTCAAAGAAAAACACAATTCAATTTAATTACTTTTAACGGTCGTTATTCTCAAATGACTTATGATGGATACCATTTTAGCCAATTAGGAACAATGTTTAATTTATCATTAAATTACAAATTCTAGTTACTAAACAAACTATTTACAAAGGGTTGTCATTTTGGCAACCCTTTTCTTTTAAAAAAATCATTATATTTATTATTCAAAAAATAACTAATTATGGCTGAGCTATATAATGATAAAATGGCTAGCGTTTATGACGCTATGTATCAAACTTTCATTGATTATAATGAAGAGTATAACTTTTACAACAGCATCCTACAAAAGCAACATAGTAATACCATCCTTGAACTTGGAAGCGGTACCGGAAATTTAGCTCTACGTTTTTTTCAGAATAATCAAAGTTATTTAGGCTTAGATGCTAGTGAAGACATGATTGCAATTGCCCAAAAAAGGACTTCACAAAGTACTTTTATTCATGGTGACATGAGAGAGTTTGTTTTAGAGAATCCTGTTGATGCCATACTTATTACTGGTCGCTCTACAAGCTATTTGATTTCCAATGAAGATATGTATTATTGCTTTGATTCGGTTTATCAAAACCTAAACAACGAAGGCATATTAGTGTTTGACTTTATCGATGCAAATCGTTACATTCCCTACTCAGAAAACAATAAAAGTATTCTCCATCAAGCTGATTGCGACGGAATTCTGCATTATCGAGATAGCCATTGGAAACTTACTACGGCTGATAATTTTTTGATGGAATGGACAGCAACCTATTATACTGTTACCAATAACGAAAAAGAAATAATTGCTGAAGATTTCTCTACTGTTAGAGTCTTTACTCTCAACGAAATGGAGCTTTTTCTTTTTATGAAAGGTTTCGAAATACTTGAGATTATTGATAGAAAAACTTATGCATATGATACTTATGTTATTGTGGCAAAAAAGAAAAAACCTGAAATTTTATAGCAAAACGAATTACATTTTTTTCTCTATAATCGCAATAATATGCTGCTCTTCATCAGTAGTAGCTAAACCTGAAAAATCCCAATAATTTGTCAAAATACTATTGCCTTTATTAATTAGCGTTTTTTCTTTAAAAACTTGAGGTTCCCGATACGTATAATTTTGATTACTAAAATTTGTGGTTACCAAATAATTTTTAACCTCAATATTTTTAGTTTCTTTTTTATAAACTTTTTCAAAACCAATCTCCTCTTTGGAACTTACTAAAAAATAATTAGTATCCTCAACTCTATAGATGGTCTTAAAATTAGACATGTATACATTTTTTGCTCCAATTTTGGTAGCATTTGTATTTCTGGCTAAACTAATTTCAGATATTTTAGAACTCACTTCAATAATTAAATTCTTCTGATTGTCATAAATAATCTTAAACTCATCTAGCAAGCCTTTAGAGTTATCTAAAGGAGTAGCGGTCAAAACATAATAGGCATCATTTTCAGAATAAGAACGTACCAAGAAATAGTATTTATCTTTGGCTTTGGGATCCAAAATCGGGGCTAAATACTTAAAAGTGTAATAGTTTTCCATGATATTGTTGAGATTATACCCCAACAAATCTGCACTTACCTCCTCTTCAACCAAACCAAAAGAGCGGTTTTGTTCTACTAAAATAGTTGAATTTAATTTTTTTTGATCGCCTACAATCTGAAAATTCAACAAGCCATCTGTGTAATAGGAATAAACACCATTTAGCTTAAAAAATTCCCGACAATACACCTTCAAGCGGGCTGGAACATTGAATTTTTTTATAGAATTAGCCACTAGCGACTTTAGCAACTTCTGTGGATGCTGCCGAGTAACTACCAATTCATCTAGTTTATTCAAGCTGCTTTTCAAATAAATAATAGTACCATTTTGCTTGAGTGTAGCTGGACGAACCGTAATACCTACATACGAAGGATGTGAAAACTGAATATTTGAATTTCCTGTTATCACAAAACTAACTTCACCTTCCTTATTGCTCATCAAAATTTGTTTGGTTTTTGCTACCAAAACGGTCACATCTTCTACGGGAAGTTGCGAATCTATATCTTTAATTATCAAAGTTCTTTCTACTTTCTGCGCTAGGACTATGGTGCTAGCCATTAATAAAAAGACAAAAATAGTTCTCTTCATAGGAGTAATTTTATGTCTTACTTAATTTAGAAACTTTACAATTTGTGATAAAAATATAAAAATTGTTGATAAAAAAAAGAAAAAAAGCAAAATATGTTATTAAAAGCAGGTTTATTTTTCAATAATTCACTCAAGACCTTAAAAAGGTAAGAAAATAATAATAGTTATTAACAATTATATCCAAAAAAAAGACCCGAGTTTTACTCGGGTCTTTAGGTAATTTTTATGTAGTAAACTATTCGTTATGCAAAAACGATTGTCTATTCAATAACGTTTCTTCAGTTTCAACATGGTTATCATCTGGAATACAACAATCAACAGGACAAACTGCCGCACATTGTGGTTCATCATGAAAACCTTTACATTCTGTACATTTTCCAGGTACTATATAGTACACTTCATCAGAAATTGGAGTTTGAGCAGCTTCTGCATCAATTTCGGTACCGTCTGGTAAAATTACTTTTCCTTTTAACTTCGTACCATCTTTGTAACGCCAATCATCTGCTCCTTCATAAATTGCTGTATTTGGACATTCTGGTTCGCAAGCTCCGCAGTTGATGCATTCGTCTGTAATAATAATTGCCATCTTTAACTAAATTTTTTAATTAAATTTTATTGTAATTGTTTTTCTATTTGATTTTCATAATAAAAAAACAACTGTTGTCTTTAGCTTCTAAAAAGCTTATTTTTGTGCAAAATTACAATCAAAAGATTTCATACACAAGCAATATGACATTAGAAACAAAAAAAAGTAAATTTGTTGAATTAGGAAAATTCCTAAGTCAGTTTTCATCTCTAGAAAATCCAATAAAAAGTGAAGTATTGGGTAATGATTTATTTTTTGACGAATGTCTTAATTTGATTGCTCTTTCACAGTCGCATAATGGTTGGTATACACCAGAACAAGTATGTTTTGCTTTTCAATCTTGGTCTAAAGCATTAACCCAAGAAAAACTGGACCAATGGCTTTCTAAATATGACTTTTCAGAAGTACAACCCAAAACAATTGCGTTAATCCTTGCCGGTAATATACCTTTGGTAGGTTTTCATGATTTTTTATCCGTTCTAATTTCTGGGCACAATGTCCTAGTCAAAACCTCTTCGAATGATCAGCATTTACTTCCTTTTATAGCTAAATATCTACTTCATATTGCACCTGAATTCAAAGGCAAGATAACTTTTGTTAAAGAAAAATTAGAGAATTTTGATGCAGTCATTGCCACAGGAAGCAACAACACAGCTCGCTATTTTGAATATTACTTTAAAGACAAGCCTTCGGTAATTAGAAAAAACAGAAACTCAGTGGCGTTATTAACTGGAGAAGAAACTCACGAACAATTGGAAGCTTTGGGAGAAGATATCTTTCGTTACTTTGGTCTAGGCTGTCGCAATGTTTCGAAGCTTTTTGTGCCTAAAGACTATTCGTTTGTCCCTTTCTTCGAAGCTATTTTTAAATACAAAGAAGTAATTGAGTACGAAAAATATGCTAATAATTATGATTATAATAAAGCTGTATTTTTGATGAGTAATTTCAAATTATTAGACAATGGTTTTTTAACTATCAAGGAAGATAGAGGCTATAGTTCCCCTATTTCGAGTACTTTTTACGAATATTACGAGAATATTACCGATGTGATTGAGCGTTTACAAAAGGAAGAAGACCAAATTCAGTGTATTGTTTCCAACAATTTAATTTCCAATAGTATTCCATTCGGGCACACGCAAAGTCCTGAATTATGGGATTATGCAGATAACGTAGATACAATTTCATTTTTACTAACAATAAAGTAGAAAATTGTATAATTATTTCGAATAATTCAGCTTGTTTTCGAGTATGATTGTCGAAATTTGCATTTTTAAATTTTCGGATACTTACAAACCATGAAAAAACACAACTACAGCGCAGGACCATGTATTTTACCACAAGAAGTTTTTGAAAAATCGGCTCAAGCCATTTTGGATTTCAACAACTCTGGATTATCAATTTTAGAAATTTCCCACCGCAGTAAAGACTTTGTTGCCGTTATGGAAGAAGCCAGGACGCTAGCACTAGACTTATTAGGTCTAACAGGCAAAGGGTACCAAGCTTTATTCTTGGCTGGTGGAGCAAGCTTAGAGTTTATTATGGCACCTTATAACTTGATGAAAGAAGGAGGCAAAGCCACTTATTTAGACTCTGGAACTTGGGCAAGTGCTGCTATCAAGGAGGCTAAAACTTTTGGAGAAACGGTAATCGTAGCTTCATCCAAAGAACAAAATTACAATCATATTCCAAAAGGATATTCGGTACCTGAAGATGCTGATTATTTTCACTGTACGAGTAACAATACCATTTTTGGAACGCAAATGAAAGAATTTCCAAAATTGAATATTCCAATTGTATGTGATATGAGTTCGGATATTTTTTCACGTGTTTTAGATTTTAGCCAATTTGATATTATCTATGCCGGTGCTCAAAAAAATATGGGTCCAGCTGGAACTACTTTAGTAGTAATTAAAGAAGAAATTTTAGGCAAAAACGGTCGTGTGATTCCAAGTATGTTGGATTATACCAAACATATTAAAGCAGAGAGTATGTACAATACACCACCTGTTTTTCCGGTGTATGCTTCCTTGCTTACTTTACAATGGTTGAAAAATCTTGGCGGAATTTCTGCTATCGAAAAAATAAATAATGCAAAAGCTACTTTGTTGTATAATGAAATCGACAGAAATCCATTATTTAGAGGAACTGCAGCAGTAGAAGATCGCTCAAACATGAATGCTACTTTCTTATTGAACGACGAAGCTCACACAGCAAAGTTTGACGAAATGTGGAAAGCAGCAGGAATATCTGGACTTCCAGGACACCGTTCAGTAGGTGGTTATAGAGCGTCTATGTACAATGCCTTACCGCTAGAAAGCGTTCAAGTATTGGTGGATGTTATGAAAGCTTTGGAAGCAGCGGTTTAATCGCTTACACCAAGTCTTATTGAATACGCAACTCCCCTAGCCCCGATAGTAGTGGATATCCTTTTCTATTTTTTCTTTAAAAATAGAAAAGATAAGAACGGATAGCGGGATTAGCTCCTAAAAATAAAAATATAGTATAGTTGATTCCTTAAAAAAAAAAGGTTTCGAATAAACAAAATAAACACAAAATGAAAGTATTAGCAAACGACGGAATTTCTAAAAGTGGAATTCTAGCTTTAGAAAAAGGTGGTTTTGAGGTAATCACTACAAAAGTGGCGCAAGAGCAAGTGGCCCATTTTATTAATGAAAATAATGTAAGTGTTATTTTGGTAAGAAGTGCCACCAAAGTACGCAAAGACATTATCGATGCATGTCCGGGTATCAAAATTATTGGTCGTGGCGGTGTTGGTATGGACAACATTGATGTGGATTATGCCAAAAGCAAAGGGATTCATGTAATTAATACTCCTGCTTCATCCTCTGAATCTGTAGCGGAATTGGTTTTTGGACATTTATTTACTGGAGTTCGTTTCTTGCATGATTCTAACAGAAATATGCCTCTTGAAGGTGATTCTAATTTTGACGGTTTGAAAAAAGCATATGCAAACGGAACTGAACTCAGAGGAAAAACATTAGGAATTGTAGGTATTGGTCGTATTGGTCAAACTACTGCAAAAATGGCTTTGGGATTAGGTATGAAAGTTATTGCTGCTGATAGTTTTATTCCTCAAGTAGACATTAAAGTTTCGTTTTTTGATGGGCAATCTATAACAACTACTATTGTTTCTCAATCTTTGGAATCTTTGTTTCAAGAAGCAGATTTTATTACTTTACACGTACCAGCTCAAAACGGATATATCATTGGCGAAGAACAATTGGCTACTATGAAAGACGGTGTGGGAATTGTAAACTGCGCGCGTGGTGGTGTAATTGATGAAGTTGCGTTAGTAAAAGCTTTGGATAGTGGGAAAGTTGGTTTTGCTGGTTTAGACGTTTTTGAGAGCGAACCAAAGCCAGAAATGGCAATTTTGATGCATTCTAAAATTTCGTTGACACCACATATTGGTGCTGCTACTGGTGAAGCTCAAGACAGAATTGGAACAGAATTAGCCTCCCAAATTATTACATTGTTAGGATAAATAAAAGTCTTCTACATACCAAAGGGTAATTTATTAACAGTAGTTATAAATTACCCTTTTTTTATTTAAATTTGATAATACTTTAAATCTAAAATACTATGTTTGAGCAATTAACACAATTAGTACAGCAATTTGGCCAAGAAGCAGTGGTGAAAAACAATGCTATCCCAAATCAACAAAATGAAGCCGTAATGCAAGAAGCTGGAGGCTCCATTTTTTCGAGTTTACAAAAGATGGCTTCTGAAGGCGGAATCGAACAATTGGCAGGTTTACTACAAGGTAATAATGCTCAAGATGGCTCAAATCCAGCAGTACAACAAATCACCCAACAACTCACCGGTAGCTTGAGTGAGAAATTTGGTTTAAGTAGCGAAACAGCTTCAGGAGTAGCTGGGGATATGATTCCAAAAATATTAGGCGGATTGATGGGCAAAGCCAATGATCCCAACGATAGTTTTCAAATTTCTGATATCATTGGTGCGATTGCTGGAAATAATGAGCATGCTGCGGGTATAATGGATACTATCTCAAAGTACGGAACACAATTTGGTTTAGATCAAAATGCGGATGGAAAAGTTGATCTTAGCGATGCAATGAATTTGACCAAAAGTAGTGGCGGAATTGGAGGAATACTGGGTAAACTATTCGGTAAATAAAAGCTTAAAACATTCAGAGAACGTCATTTCTTTAACGGGGATGGCGTTTTTTTTATGATAGAATTTAGAGTTTTCAAGCTCATATTTTGTAATTTTCAAATTCAATTTTGTAGCCATGAAAAAGATAGCTTTTATAATCGTGCTTATTGCAGTAATTGGCGCTTGTTCTACTCCAAAAAATAGTCTAGCTTCAGTTCCTACAATCAATCCAGTTAAAGGAGACACAATAAGAATTGCAAATGATTCTCTGGAATATGAAGTAATCATTATTGACCCAGGTTTTAGCACCTGGTTGAATTCTATTGCACTTCCTAGAGGCTACTATACCCAGTTTTATCTTGAAAACAAAAATAGATTTTATATTACAGAGTGGAACAATAGGGTGCAGCAACCGTTTCGATATTCCCAAAATTTATATGAAATGACAATCAATTATGACCCACAGATAAATTATGGATATGAAGTCAATTATCTAATTTATAATTACATGATCTATTTTCAAAATCGATACCAGCAAAAGTTATTTGGCAATGTCCCAATACGATAATCTTAGTATATTTGTACCATTGACACTTTAGAATGAAAAAATTAAAAGAACGCTGGGGAATACAAAGCAACTTTCAACTAACATTAATTTTTATTGTTTTTGCAATCACTGGTTCAGCATCTGCGTGGTTATCTAAACCGTTTTGCATTTGGTTAGGCATTACTAAAGCCGATTTGGGGTTTTGGTTCACTCCTATTCGACTCCTACTTATTTTTCCAATTTATCAAGTGCTTTTGGTTTTTATAGGATTTTTATTTGGTCAATTTCAATTCTTTTGGGCTTTCGAAAAAAAAATGCTACGAAGCATGGGACTCGGTTTTCTATTCAAAACATAAAAAAAGCTTCATTACTGAAGCTTTTTTGGTTTGTACTATTTAAGTAGATTTCTCTTTTTTAATGAGATACGTATACACCCAGGTTAAGGTAAAAGTGGGAATAACATCCGAAAAAGGAAAGGCTTCTTCAATAAATGTAATAGCTCCCGCAACTTTCCCTACACGTCCTTTATACATCCAGGTCATCAAAAAACCCGCTAAAGGTGCCCAAATCACATCTGAGAATTCACCAATCATTGGTATCGAAAAAGAAAGCATTCCGATAGCGTCAAACAAGATACTTAAGAATAAATGTCTACTTTTTTGAGAAGTTTCAGTGCTACTTTCTGCTTGGTTTGTCATTTTTGAATTTTTGAAAAAGTTCAAACAAAAATAGTGCCTTTTATTCTTGCTTGATCATATTGAAGAAATCATTTCTATTTTCTTTTTCATTAAAAATTCCACCGTATTGAATGGTAGACGTAAAACTAGTTTCATCTTTGATTCCGCGACTTGACACACACAAATGTTTGGCCTCCATAACAATAATCACATTGTCAGTCTCTAAAACAGTTTTTAGTTCATTAAAGATCTGCATAATCAATCGCTCTTGTACTTGTGGACGGCGAGAATAATAATCAACGATTCGGTTCAATTTAGACAAACCAATTACTTTTCCGCTAGAAACATACCCTATGTGAGCTTTACCTACAATTGGCAAGAAATGATGTTCGCAGGTAGAGTTGAAATTAATATTTGCTTCGACCAGCATTTTGTCGTAATGATAACTGTTCTCAAAAACCGAAATTTTGGGTTTATTCTTAGGGTCTAAACCACTAAAAATTTCTTGAATGTACATCTTTGCCACACGAAACGGAGTGCCGCTCAAGCTATCATCTGTCATATCCAATCCCATTTCTTCCATAATAGCATGAAAATGATGTTCAATTCGCTGCATTTTATCGCTATCCGATTTTACAAATGCGTCTGCTCTAAGAGGAGTATCTGCGCTAGTGGCTTGGTGATTATCACCTAAAATTTCAATTAATTCTCTGTCTAATATTGTGTTCATATTTTAGGTTTATTTATTTTAATAAAGTTGTAAATGATTCTGAAAGTTTATTCATTTTTGGAGTAATCACATAATAACAATAGGACTGATCCTTGTTGAGTTGATAATAGTTTTGATGGTATGTTTCGGCTGGATAAAACGTAGTTATAGGAGAAAGTTGAGTAACGATGGACGAATCGAAAACATTAGCTTCTTCTAGTTGTTTGATATAAGCCTCAACTTGTACCTTTTGATTGTCTGAATGATAAAAAATTTCGCTGCGATATTGTGTTCCTACATCGGCTCCTTGTCTATTGAGTGTTGTGGGATTGTGGGTTGCAAAAAAAACTTCCAAGAGGGATTCAAAAGCAATTAAATCCTCATCGTAAGTAATTTGTATAGCTTCTGCGTGTCCTGTTGTACCTGTGCATATTTGTTGATAGGTTGGATTTTCTACTTGCCCACCAATATAACCTGATACTACTGATTTTACTCCTTTTAGCTGTAAAAACACAGCTTCGGTACACCAAAAACAGCCTCCAGCAAATGTTGCAATCGATTTATTCATACAATTGAATTAAAGTTTTGTTTAACAAAAGTAGTAATTAATTAAACAAAAAAGATCATTTAACTAAATATTAATAAATGTTACCATAAAGAAATTTTATAATAGTTGAGTGGCTTATAAAATCTTTGTTTCTTTGTAAAAATAGATTTGAATGATACTAGCAAAAAATATATATAAATTCTACGACCAACTCGAGGTTGTAAAAGGAGTTGATTTACACATTCAAAAAGGAGAGATTGTATCTATCGTTGGAGCTTCGGGAGCTGGAAAAACAACTTTACTTCATATTCTTGGCACTCTTGATAGGCCTACTTCAAACGAAAATTCAAGTTTATTGATCAATGGAGAAGATGTCTTAAAAATGAATGACAAAGCACTGTCTCGTTTTAGAAATTTAAATTTGGGATTTATTTTTCAATTCCATCAATTATTACCAGAATTTACCGCATTAGAAAACGTTTGTATACCTGCTTTTATAGCTGGAAAAAATAAAAGTGAGACAGAATTAGAAGCAAAAAAAATACTTGATTTTTTAGGACTATCGCATCGTATCAATCATAAACCCAACGAACTCTCGGGAGGAGAACAGCAACGAGTGGCGGTAGCTAGAGCATTGATTAACCAACCTGATATCATCTTTGCAGACGAGCCTTCTGGTAATTTGGATACTGTTTCAGCCGAAAATTTGCATCAGCTCTTTTTTAAACTTAGAGACGAATTAGGGCAAACCTTTGTTATTGTTACCCACAATGAAGAGTTGGCTAATATGGCCGATAGAAAATTAGTGATGGTAGATGGACAAATTAGTGCTTAATCATTAGAACTAAAAAATAGTATTTATTTAAAGACATGACAGAAGCTGAACTAAAAGATTTTTTGGATGAAAAAGTACGGTTGTACAACACCTTAGATTTCATAGAAAGTGATCCTGTTCAAATTCCACATCTGTTTACTCAAAAAGAAGATATCGAAATTTCAGGTTTTTTAAGCGCAACTATCGCTTGGGGTAACCGAAAAATGATCATCAAAAACAGTCTTAAAATGATGGATTTGATGGGTAATTCTCCCTATGATTTTGTTTTATCACATTCGGATAGTCATTTAGAGGCGCTAGATTCATTTGTTCATCGAACCTTTAATGGTCAAGATTTTAGGGCATTTATAAAAGGATTACAGCACATTTATAGCCATCACGGCGGCTTAGAGTCTGTGTTTACAAAACACCAAGATGAACATAGCCTTCAGAAAAGCATTCACGAATTTAAAAAAATATTTTTTGAAGTGAACCAAACGCAACGAAGTCAAAAACACATTTCGGATCCGTTGAATAATTCGGCAGCCAAAAGAATCAACATGTACTTAAGATGGATGTGCCGTCAAGACAATAAGGGAGTAGATTTAGGCATTTGGAAAAACATAGCTCCATCTAAGTTATCTTGCCCCTTAGATGTTCATTCCGGTAATGTTGCCAGAAAATTAGGCCTTTTGAATCGGAAGCAAAATGATGCAAAAGCACTGAATGAATTAGACTACCAACTCAGAATACTAGACCCAACTGACCCTGTAAAATACGATTTTGCCTTATTTGGATTGGGGGTTTTTGAAGGGTTCTAAATATATAAACCATTAAAAAACAAAAAGTTATTCCTATTTTTATTACATTTGAGTAACTAACTTTTTTTCATGGATACTTTTTTATTATATATAAAAAATTTCGCTGTTCCAATTTTGGTTATTGGAATTCTATTTGTTAGTCTCCTTTTACTAACAAAAAGATTTTATAATCAGTGGCTGTTTTCTCTTAAAAAAAAATATCGTGAAATTATTCAGCAATTCTTGATCGAAATAGTCATCAATGACTATGACAAACTAGAAATTAAATCTAAACTTATACGCTTTCGTAAATCGATTCCTTTTAGCAAAAAATGGTGTAAAATCATCCTCATCAATGAAATGATCCGATTAAAAAAGAATGTCAAAGGTGATAAGACAATCATTATTTCGCTTTTATATAAAAGTTTAAAACTCAATGATTATTCCTCCAAACTTATACATGATGTTAGACCCTATAAAAAATGTATTGGTTTTTATCATTTTAAGATGATGAAATACGTTAAAGGAAAAGATCAAATTTTACCTTATTTAAACAGCTCTAATGATTTAATTCGATCTAATGCCAACATAAGTTATATTGCACTTATTGATTTAAGTAAAGATGAAATAGCGAATATTCCAGGAAGGGTTTCTAAACTAAATCAAATTAAAATAATGGATATCTTCTTCGAAATTAAAAAAGAATATCCCAAAAGTCTTGATTTTTTACTTCAGTCGGACAAAAGTTCTTTGATTGAATTAGGATTAAAAATCATAACATATTTCAATAATAGGAACGAATCGGAACGAATCATCCACCTTTTAAACTACCCTGTTGAATCTGTTAGAACTGAAGCCCTAACGGCTATCAGTAAACTCTTTCTGAAAGAAGCAGAAGAGCCTATTCTAAAAAAAATAAATATCTATTCAAAAAAAGCACAAATCAAATGCTTTTGGTGTTTGGCAGAAATTGGTTCTCAAATCACGACTAAATATATTAAAGATAACATTGATACTATCACTGATGACGATGTTCAATTATCCGCTTTGTACTGTTTACTAAAGACTGATCCTATTTTGACCAAAGAATTAGCCATCAAAAATGAAAAATATTCAAGAATGCTAAAACATATAGAAACCTTATGGATGTAATAAAAAGCATAGTAGAAATTGTTTTGGCTATCTACGAAATCTTCATAGCGCTATTCTCATTATCCTATATCATCTTTTATTTGGTTTTGGCTGTATTATCATACATTGCAATCTTGAGACATGTAAATAATAAAAAATTTTTAGAAGACGATATCATTACTCGCTCTAATTATGTCCCAGGAGTTTCGGTGATTGCTCCGGCTTTTAATGAAGGTGCCAATATTGTTTACAATGTAAAATCATTATTATCATTAACTTATCCAAAATATGAAATCATAATCATAAATGACGGAAGCACTGATGATACTCTTGAAAAACTTATTAGTGAGTTTGAATTAGAAAAAATTGACTTCTATTATCAAGAAAAAATTAAGACTCAAATAGTAAAAGGCCATTACAAATCTAAAAACCCAGTCTACTCAAAACTTTTGATTGTTGACAAAGAAAACGGAAAAAGCAAAGCAGACGCTTCAAATGCTGGAATTAACTCTTCACAATACCCTTTGTTTTTGTGTACAGACGTTGACTGTATCCTTAAAAGAAATACCTTACTTAAACTAACAAAACCTTTCATAGAAAACGAAAAAAGAGTAATTGCCACTGGAGCTGGCATCCGAATTTCCAATTCATGTGAGATCAAAGATGGCTTATTGGTACAAGTTCATTTTCCTGAAAAATGGTTTCCTCGATTTCAAGAATTAGAGTACGTGCGTTCCTTTATCTTTGGAAGAATGGCTTGGAGCCAAATCAACGGATTATTACTAGTTTCTGGAGGATTAGGCATGTTTGATAAGGAAATAGTAATCGCCGCAGGAGGATATTGGCATAAATCCCTTGGAGAAGACATGGAATTAATCACCCGCATGAGGAAATATATGCACCATAAAAATGAACCCTTTTTAATACAATATATTCCAGAATCCTTATGCTGGACAGAAGTTCCCGAAACTAGAACTATTTTTATTAGACAGCGAGTGCGATGGGCACGAGGTTTGGTTCAAACCCTTTATTTGCATAGAAAAATGTTTTACAATAAAAAATACGGTCGAACGGCATTTGTTACCTTACCTTTCTTTTTTGCTTTTGAATTTATGGTTCCTATTATCGAAATTTTAGGGATTATTGTTCTTACACTCAGTTATATTTGGGGCTTCATTAATTTTGAATTCCTTATCATTATGACGACTTTTATTTATTTAGTTTATCTATTCATCACTTTAGTCTGTATCTTAATTGATGAAGCTTTATATAGAAGTTATGCAAATTACAAAGAACTACTTATTTTGATAGGAATGGCTATAATCGAGCCCATTGCTTATCATCCTTTAACCATCTTTACATCACTTAAAGGATATTGGGATTTTTTTAATCAAAAAGAACAAAAATGGGGCGTTATGGTTCGAAAAGGATATGAACAACCCAAACAAAACTAAAAATCATGAGACAGTTCAATCTTTACATGCGTCTTATTTTCAACTCTTTTATATTCCTAGGAGCAATGTCTCTTTATGCTCAAAAAATCAATACAGATAGTTTATTAGTATCGATTATTGCAGAGATGAAAACTTCAAATAATTACCAAAAAAATATAGAAAAATGCTTACTAGGAAAAAAATTAGCCCCAGACTATTTAGATTTTCAATTATTGCTAGGAAGAAATTATGAATTCATCAAACAAACTGATAGTGCCCGATTTTATTACAAAAAGGTTATAGATAACAATCCAAAATATGAGGAAGCCTTTTTGTACTCAATCAACTTAGATATCAAGGAACAAAAATATGATGAAGCACTTGCTACGAATCAAAAAGCCTTAATTCTTTATCCAAAGTCGATCGTTTATTATCAAAAAAAATCAGAAATCTACGGTCTTCTTGGAGAAAGTGAACAACAAATAAAGAGCTTACAAGAAACACTTCAAATTTTTCCTAATGATGTACAAACCCGCTCTCAATTAGAACAGATTACTCAAGAAGGTAAGAATAACAGAATTGGAATTAACTATAATTACACAGCTATTGATCGAGATGAAATTGGTCCTTGGCATTTAGCCCATTTAGAATATATTAACGATCAAAAATGGGGTTCAATCATTGGCAGAATTAGTTATGCTGAGCGATATGCAAACAATAATTTAATTTCAAAAGGACTACAATATGAGTTAGAATCGTATTACATAACCAGCAAAAGAAGCTATACCTACTGGGATGCAACTTATAGTAATGACAATATTTTTCCTAAATTTAAGTTAGGAGGTTCTTTTTATTTAAATTACAAAAAAGGCTGGGAAACCGATCTAGGGCTGCGTTTCATCAAAACCCAAAATATTGATGTGATCACATTGGTAGCTGGAGTTACTAAAACAATCGGACCTTATTGGTTGTCATTAAAAGCCTATCTCAACAATAACAAAGAAAGATATAATCCCGTACTATCAATAAACAATCGTTATTACTTTAATTCAAAATACGATTATGCTACAGTTAACTTTGGTTTTGGAACTTCTCCAGATGAAAGAACAACCATAGCCCAATTACAAAATAGACTTAATCTAGATTCCTACCGAATAGGTGCTGGTTATTTTAAAATTTTACAAAAAAAATTCATTACCGGAATACAATTGAATTACAACTATCAAGAATACCGTCCTAATGAATATCAAAATGAATATGAGTTATCGCTATTACTGCATTATAAATTTTAGTTATGAATCTAAAAATAAGACGCTTACTATTATTTATAAATGGATTTGTTTCCTTCACTTATATCATGGCACAATCTACAACTATCAAAATTACAAATCAGCAAAAAAAAGTTGCTATCACATACTCCAGCGCTGAATCGAAACTAGCGGCAGAAACACTCTATTCGTATCTAAAAAAAGCAACACCAAACACCTTTGAAATAAAAAACACTGGTATTTCAAAAAACGACACTCAAATTATACTTGAGATACATAAAAAGAACAAAGATTTAAAAGAACAAGAATTTATTTTACAAAGCAACCACCAAAGTATTACCTTAATTGCAACCAATTTAAAATCGTTAAAGTATGCCATATACACGCTATTGGAAAAATGGGGCTTCAGAAAATTTAGTAGTGCTGTAGCCTATATCCCTAACTCGAGTTTATTCACATTTCCTCAAAACTTTTTTCAAAAATATTCTCCTTCATTTGAATATAGATACCTTCTTTATCCTGATTGCTATGATGAATCCTACAGAGAATGGCATAAACTAGATTGGCATGAAGACGATTTTGGACTTTGGGGACATACATTTGATCGCTTAGTTCCACCCAAAGATTTTTTTACCAAAAATCCAAAACTTTTTGCCCTTTATGAAGGAAAAAGAAGAGCTGAATCGCTCTGCATGACAAATGATACCGTAGTAAAATTAGTCTCCGATTATTTAACAAAAGAAATAGCCCAAAAACCCAATGCTCGTTTTTTTTCTATAAGCCAAAACGACGATGTGATCTATTGTGAATGCCAAGAATGCAAAAAAATCAACACAAAATATGGCGGGCCGCAAGGAAGTTTATATCATTTTTTGAATGCAATTGCTCTTCAATTTCCAAAAATACAGATAAGTACATTAGCCTATCTGCACACGTACAATCCACCAATTAACTTAACTATTGCGCCAAATGTTACCACTCTTTTTTGCCCTATTGAAATGGATCGTGGTCTGCCGATTTCCCTTGAAAACAACAATAAATCAATTGCCAATACGCTGAATAGATGGGGGAAAACCAACAAAAATTTGTTAGTATGGGATTATACCGTGCAATTCTCTAATTATTTATCTCCATTTCCTAACCTATCCTATTTTGAAGAAAATTTTAAAGCATTTAGAAAAAACAAAGTAAAAGGACTATTCGTACAAGGATATGCAGATGTGCCAGGTGATTTTTCTGAATTAAGACAATACTTGCTAGCAAAACTTCTTTGGGATACAACTATAGACATTCAAGCTATGACGGCCGACTTTCTAAGAGGGTATTATGGTAAAGCAGCAAATACTATTCAAGAGTATTTGAATCTGTTATCGGCAAATCAAAAAAAATCAAAAGCCTATCTCGATATTTATTCTGGTCCTGTGCAAAACAGAAATACGTTTCTAACGCCAGAAGCAATGGATCAATATGATAAAATCATTGAAGATGCCCTAGATGCAGTTGCAAATGATGAAGTTATTAAATTAAGAATTGAGAAACTGCGCCTTTCTTTAGAATACGTTTATTTCGAACAAGCTAAGTTCTATGGAACAGAAGCCCACGGTCTATTTGTAACGGATACAAGTGGCAAAAAAACAGTAAAGAATGGACTAACAGAAAGAGTCTTTGAATTTAGCCAAAAATGCAATAAAATGGGCATTTATGAATTAAGTGAAGGAGGAGTTTCGCCCAATAACTATTATGAAGATTGGTTAGTTATTAGTAAAAACACCACTCAGCATTTAGGCGAAAATATGAAAATCAATATACTTAGTCCGCCAGCAATTGAATATCCTGGAAAAGGGGCACAAGGATTAATTGACGGCATAAAAGGACATAAAGACTTTAACATCAACTGGATAGGCTGGTATGATACCAACCCAGAAATAGAAATTAATCCCGATTCAGTAGCATTTAACACAATAAAAATATCTTTTTTGGAAGACCAAAGGCATTGGATTTTTCCACCTTCTGCAATAACACTATTTGGCTTTAAAAATAACAATTGGGAAAAAATCATCACTAAAAATGGGGAATTTTTAACTGAAAATTACGACATTACAACAAAAAGTTGGGAAATAACTAATCCTAACTTTAGTAATTTTGCCAAAATAAAAATACTGATTCAAAATCAAGAAGCTGTACCCAGCTGGCGTTATCGCAAAAACAAAAAGCCAATGGTAATGCTGGATGAAATCGAAGTTTTTTTACTTAAAAAATCTTAAAATGAAAACAATCCCGAACGTATTAGTTATTGAAAATGACTCCATGACTTTGGATATTTTGTCTATTATACTAGAAAAAGAGAATTATAATATGACTATTGCAAAAGATGGAAATGAAGCTATTTCTTTAGTACAAAAAATAACTTTCAATTTGGTCTTAATTGCGATACTCATTCCGCCAAGGTCAGGGCTAGAAGTCATAAACTATTTGAATAAAAACTATCCTACTATTCCGATTGTAGCACTTTCCTCCTTGGCAGATGAAGAAAAAACAGTTGAAGAAGCCTTTCAATTAGGAGTATCCGATTTTATTTCCAAACCTTTTAATCCAAATGAACTCATACTTCGTATGAAGCGCTTGTTGAAAAACATATAAGAAATATCCTTTTTAAGATTTGATGTCATTACTCTGAAAATAAAAATTTTAAATAAGAAAAAATAGCAATGTACTAATTAACAAATGTTTACAATTATTTTTCATATCTTTGAGATAACACAACTCTTTTTATATGAAAGAATTTTTGTCAAATATAACTTCTAATTCAGCATTATTACTGACAATTGTAATACTTGTTTTGATCATTACTATGACCTTCTTCAAAGTTATTCTCCCAAGAAATCTTCAAAAAACCCAACAGAAGTCACTCCCAATAATCAAACACTTCTTAATAGATATTGTAAAAAATTACGATAACAAAGACTTTATTAAACAAAGAATAAAGGAAATAAAAAGAAAAATCCCTCTTAGAACCACATGGTGCAAAGAAATGATGGTAGATGAAATGATTTATATAAAAAAGAATTTAAGTCAAGAAGAAGCACAAACAATAACACTAGTTTACCGTACCCTTAAACTCCACAAATATTCCTCTAGTTTAATCAATGACAGTAAAATATATAAAAAATGCCTTGGATTTTATCATTACCAAACAATGCATCATTCTAAGGGAATAGCTAAAATTTTACCCTATTTAAAAAGCAAGAATCAGCTCATTCAATCTAATGCAAGTGTAGCGTATCTTTCACTTACTACTATAGCGAGTGGAAACACCATTTATCAAAGCAAAAAAAATATTAAAAGAAATAAAGAGAAAATAGAAAATCTGTTTTATATCCAAAAATACCCTTACAAAACTAATATCGATTTTTGGCTAAAGGCAAAAAAAACATCTATTTTATTATTAGGATTAAAAATTGCTGCTCATGAAAGTGATGGAAATGACACAAATGCCATTATTCAATTGCTTTCATACAAAAGCAATACCGTAAAAAACGAAGTTCTTACTACTATTAAAAAACTTCATCTACAAGAAGCAGAAACAAAAATTCTTGCATTAATGCCTCAATATACACCCCAACTTCAAGAGCAAAGTTTACTAACGCTAAAAGTCATTGGCACCACTAAAACAATAGAGTACATTCAAAACAGAATGTCTTTTTTTGACAACATAGAACTAAAAAATACGGCAATTGATTGCTTGGAGGCCTTATTACAGAAAGAAAAAGTTACTATCACATAATTTCAATCAACCATAAGCTAAATTGGGAGGAACAAAGCAAGAAAATAGTATTTACAGCTTATATTAGTATCTTTGCAAAAAAAATAATGCAAATGAGTACTTTCGAGCAATTTAACCTTCCTAAATCTTTACAAAAAGCAATTGATGAAATAGGATTTACCACACCTACACCTATCCAAGAAAAGACTTTTTCTGTAATTATGTCGGGAAGAGATATGATGGGAATTGCACAAACAGGTACTGGTAAAACTTTTGCTTACCTTATTCCGTTATTAAAACTGTATAAGTTTACCAATACCAATACTCCAAAAATCGTAATCCTTGTTCCAACCAGAGAACTAGTAGTTCAAGTAGTAGAAGAAGTAGAAAAATTAACCACCTACATGTCAGTAAAAACTCTTGGCATTTACGGAGGTGTAAATATCAATACACAAAAAAAAGCCATTTATGAAGGCGTAGATATTTTGGTAGGAACTCCGGGTAGAACCATGGATTTGGCTTTGGATGCTGTCGTTCGATTTGATGACACACAAAAATTAGTCATAGACGAGTTTGACGAAATGCTTAACTTAGGATTTCGAACACAATTAACTGCCTTACTGGCAATGATGAAATCCAAGCGACAAAATATCTTATTCTCGGCCACCATGACCGATGAAGTAGATGCCGTTTTGAATGATTATTTTGATTATCCACAAGAGGTAACTTTGGCTGCCTCAGGAACGCCTCTTGAAAACATCCAACAAATCACTTATAATGCACCCAACTTCAATACTAAAATAAATCTTCTTCAACATTTATTGGAAAAGAACGAAGACATGAGTCGAATTTTAGTTTTTGTGAACAATAAAAAGATTTCAGATATGCTTTTTAATCGAATTGATGAAGCATTTGAAGGTCAATTTGGAATTATCCACTCCAACAAATCTCAAAATTATCGATTAAGTACGATGGCTGAATTTCAAGAAGGAAACTTGAGAGGACTAATCACTACCGATATCATGGCAAGAGGATTAGACATTTCGAACATTACTCATGTCATCAACTTCGAAATGCCGGAAATGCCAGAATTATACATGCACCGAATTGGTAGAACAGGTAGAGCTGATGCTACTGGAACCGCGATCAGTTTTGTAACGCCTCGAGAAGAAGAATCAAAAATTGAAGTCGAAGTCTTAATGAATATGGAATTGCCAATTGCTAGTTTTCCAGAAGAAGTTGAGATTTCTACCAAATTGATTGAGCCAGAAAAAGACCGCCAGCCTATTAAATTCTTAACTAAAAAGGTAAAACTAGAAGGAGATGGTGCTTTTCACGAGAAAAGTAAAAAGAATAAAAAAGTTAATTTGGGAGGACCTGGTGTAACAAAGAAAAAAACACATGGTTCAGTAAATAGAAACATGCTTAAAACTAGAGACAAGAAAAGGAAAGATAACAAAAAATAAAAAAAAGGCTAAGGAAAAAATTTCACTTAGCCTTTTTTAATAAATATCCCCGTTACAAACGCTTTTCAAAAAGCAAACAAACCGGTTCACAAACCGAAATTCTTTTTGCTGTATCGGTCAAACTTCCTGTGTTTTTATCTCTTTTAAAAACCACTACTTCATTACTCGTTTGATTTGCCACTAACAATAAATTACCTGTAGGGTCAATAACAAAACTTCTAGGTCCTTTCCCTAAAGTACTTACCGTTTCTTTGAACTCCAATTTTCCGTTTTTTAATACCTTAAAAATAGAAATGGTATTGGCCTCTCCCCTATTGGTGGCATACAAAAACTTTCCGTCTGGTGATAAAGCAATGGCTGCCGAACGAAAATCACCTTTGTAATCTCTTGGCATTACCGAAGTATCTTCTAGCAAAGTCAGTTCTCCTTTAGCAAAACTATACGTCAATAAACCACCATCCAATTCATTCAAAACATAAACGTATTTTCCGTCTTCGTGAAACGTTAAATGACGTGGTCCTCCACCTGGTTTTACACTAACACTACTTTTGAAAGTTAAAATATCCTTGCTCGCATCAGCATTGTAGCTGTATACATAAATTTTATCTGTACCCAAATCAACGGCCAAAACATACTTATGATCTGATGAAAAAGCCACCATATGCATATGCGAAGCTTCCTGACGTTCTTTATTTGGCCCATTGCCAGAAAGTTGCACCACTTGCTTGGCATCCGTCAAACTCCCGTCAGCATTTTTAAAGAAAACCGTAATACTTCCCCCTGAATAATTGGCCGTAATCACATTTTTATCATCAGTAATAATATGACATGGATCGGCGCCTTTCGTTGCTTGCTTATTCAACATAATCATCTTGCCCGCTTTCCCATCATAACTAAAAGAAGTTGTAGTACTTGTTGCCCCAGATTCGTTCACCGCATAAAGATGTTTATTGTCTGAAGAAAGAGCTAAATAACTCGGATTCTGAATATTAACTGTAGTTCCGTGTAACAATGAATTTCCAGAATTTACTTCAAATTTATAATTATAAATCCCTTTATTTTCACATTTATTAGTGTAAGTCCCCACAAGTAAGTGGTAAATATCCTGCTGAGCGCGAGCTGTTGTAAAAAAAGAAACAAAAACTAGCGCAAAAATCTTGCTTTTCATGTATGTAAAATTTATTTGTTAGTGAACACAATGTGATATCGCGCTGCACTTAGCACAAACTCGATTCCATCATATACATTTTTTTAGTGTCGCGAAATTACTCATTATTTCAATACCTCGAAACAAATAACGCCATTTTGAAAAAAGCAAACATCAGCTAACAATTATAGGTACAAATTCGTATTTTTGAGCGATAAATCGGCGTTCCATTATTTTATTTAGGAGCAGAAACAAAAGGTGTTCTTGCCCACATCGTCCCGCTCTCCGTTATATCTTTTTTTTACACCCATCAGGATTGAATAACCTGATGGGTGTAAAAAAAAGGATGCCACTGCGATCGGGGCTAGAGAGTCAAAATTTTCATTTTCAGGAAGCATCAAAAAAACAAACAATACTAATCCAATCGCAAAGTAAACCAACCATAGAATGCACTTTAAACATACCGAAATTCTATACTTTTTATTCCTTTTACTAGTACCTATTTTGGTGCATTTATTCCAATTAAGAAAATTTAAAACAGAATATTTCACCAATGTTCGTTTTCTAAAAAAACTAACCATAGAATCCCGAAAAAGCTCTAAAATCAAAAAAAGACTGTTATTAGCCACACGTATGTTACTACTTACTGGTTTAATTATTGCCTTTGCACAACCTTTTTTCGAAGCCAAAGACCACAAAAATGCGAATAATGAATTGTACATTATTCTTGACAATTCCTTCAGTATGCAAGCCAAAGGCAATCGTGGCGAACTACTCAAAAGAGCCATACAAGAATTGCTAGAAGAAACACCCGAAAACAGTACCTTTTCGCTTTTAACCAATGATCAGACTTTTTGGAACACCGATATCAAATCAATACGAAGAGAACTGCAAAATCTAAATTATTCCGCCACACCTTTCGAAATAGATGCCCAATTAGCCAAAATAAACACACGCAAATCTGTTTTCAAAAAAGACATCCTAATCCTATCTGATGCTGTTGGAGTACAACAAAAATCAGAACAAAAAACCGCTGCGCAAGAAGTCATTTATTTTATAAAACCAGAAGCCGAACAAAAAAACAACGCCGCTATAGATAGTGTCTACATAAGTCAAACACTCGATAACTTTTATGAAATTTCGATTACTATCAAAGGTTTTGGAGAGGATTTTGAACCTATGCCTATTGCACTTTACAATCAAAACAAATTGATTGCAAAAACGATGGTGACGTTAGACACTAAAAAGAAAACCGTAAATTTTACCATTCCAAAACAAGAATTTCATGGTTATGCTACGATAAACGACAAAGGATTGACTTATGATAACGACTATTATTTTAGCATCACCAAAAACGAAAAAATCAATATTTTAAGTATTGGTGAATCCACAAAAAACAGTTTTTTAGCTCGAATTTTCACAAAAGATGAATTCAATTACAGCAATTCTGAATTGCGTACACTGGATTACAACACCATCGAAAAACAAGCCACTATTGTACTCAATGAAATACCTGAAATTCCACAAGCCTTGCAAACTACCTTACAAGCTTTTGTCAACAAAGGCGGAAATTTAGTTATAATCCCTTCCGAAACTTCTTCAATAACAACGACCAATTCCTTTCTAAAAAGCCTAGGAAATGTTCAATTTATAGCTCCTGAAAACAACTCCAAACAAATTACCAAAATCAATTTTGATCATCCTCTTTTTAGTGGTGTATTCGAAAGTAAAATCACCAACTTCCAGTATCCAAAAGTCGAAAAATCCTTTGTAGTAAAAAGTGCTTATCCAACTATTCTTTCCTACGAAGATCAAACTGCTTTTCTGACGACGATACCAAAATCCATTGGGGCGGTTTTCATTTTCTCAGCATCCCTAAACACAAAAAACACAAACTTTCAACAATCGCCTTTGATTGTTCCTGTATTTTATAAAATGGGCGTCAATAATAAAAATGTTTTGTTGTATGCCGCAACCATTGGTAATAGTGCCCCTTTTTGGGTCAATACTACATTAACCAAAGAAGCAGTGCTTACTGTAAAAGGGAAAGAAGAACAGTTCATTCCCATACAACAAATGTTGGACAATAAAGTAAAAGTAACTTTTGCTGATCTACCCAAAAAATCAGGAAATTATACCATTTTCAATAAAGAAAAAGGCATCGAGAACATCTCTTTCAATTATGCACGTACAGAGAGTGATTTGAGTCAGGTCAATACAAATTTGGCGTCGAATTTCGAGACTATTGACAGCATCAAAAGCGTTTTCAACACATTACAAACCAATAGAACAGATCAACAACTTTGGAAATGGTTTATTATCTTTGCCCTAGCATTTTTGCTAGCAGAAATGGCCATTATCCGATTTGTAAAATAACAAAGTTTAAAAAAACTTATCTTCTACACCCATGAAAATTCTCCTTAGAGCAGCTACAATTATCGATTCTAAAAGTCCCTTTCACAATAAAACCATGGATATTTTAATCCAAGACGGATACATTAAACAAATAGGAGTTGCGCTCCAAACAAATGGAGCCCAAGAAATTCAATTGCCACAATTACACGTTTCTTCTGGATGGTTTGACAGCAGCGTATCCTTGGGAGAGCCGGGTTTTGAAGACAGAGAAACAATTAGTAACGGACTTACTGTTGCCGCAAAAAGTGGATTCACAGCCATTGCTTTACAACCCAACTCCCATCCAATTATTGACAATCAAGGGCAGATTAACTTTGTACTCAACAAAGCTCAAAATGCGGTAACACAACTCTACCCTATTGGTGCACTAACCGTGGGTAGCGAAGGGAAAGATATGGCGGAACTTTTTGATATGAAAAAAGCTGGCGCTATTGCGTTTGGTGATTATAACAAAAGTATAGACAATGCTAACTTGCTGAAAATCGCTCTGCAATATGTACAAGATTTTGATGGACTCGTAATCGCTTTTGCACAAGACGAAAAGATAAAAGGTAATGGTGTTGCCAACGAAGGCTTGGCATCAACAAGATTAGGATTAAAAGGTATTCCAACGCTTGCGGAAGAATTACACATTGCTAGAAACCTGTTTTTATTAGAATATACAGGAGGTAAATTACACATTCCAACCATTTCAACACAAAAATCAGTTGCGTTACTAAAAGAGGCAAAAGCCAAAGGTTTACAAGTAAGCTGTAGTGTTAGCGTACATCATTTAATATTAAACGAAGATCAATTGGAGGGTTTTGATACTCGCTATAAAGTAACGCCACCGCTAAGAAGCGAATCCGATAGAAAAGCGTTACTTGAAGGAATTCTTGACGGAACGATAGATATGATTACTTCAGATCATAATCCAATCGACATAGAACATAAAAAAATGGAATTTGACGGTGCTAAAAACGGTACAATTGGACTTGAAAGTGCCTTTGGAGCGTTGTCTACTATATTACCAACAGCTGTAATTATCGAAAAATTAACCGCTGGAAAAACAACTTTTGGAATTCCGACTCACCCCATCAACGAAGGAGAACCAGCCAATTTGACTCTTTTTACTACCGAAGGAAAAGGTGTTTTTACCAAAGAAAATATACTGTCAAAATCTAAAAACTCCGCTTTTCTAGGTCAAAAATTACAAGGAAAAGTGTATGGTTGTATCAACCAAGATCAAATGATTTTGAACCAATAATTAGCCTAAATCACAATTAAAATGAATACATCAGACAACGGAAAAAATATCGCCATAGTAAGCTATCTTACCATTATTGGCGCTATCATCGCAATTTTCATGAACTCCGAAAAGAAAGATTCTTTTGCCGCTTTCCACATTCGTCAAGCGTTAGGGATTTTTGTTTCTTTCTTTTTAATTGGCTATTTCATAGGCTATTTTGATAGCTGGATGATTTCGTCTGCCTTTTATGTTTTCTATTTTATCCTATGGATTTATGGCTTTCTAGCAGCATTACAAGGAGAAGCCAAACTTATTCCGCTTTTGGGAGAACAGTTTCAGAAGATTTTTAAAAACATAGAATAACATCCCTCAAATACATTTCATGAATTTATCCTTAGACTACAAAATAAGAGAACCTAAAGTTATTTTAGCAGAAAACCCCGTATTGATTTTACTACACGGATATGGCAGTAATGAAGCAGATTTATTCTCTTTTGCACCAGAATTGCCCGAACATTACTATATCGTTTCTGCTAGAGCTCCCTATGATTTACAATACGGAAGTTATGCGTGGTATGCCATCAATTTTGATGCTGATCAAAACAAATTTTCGGATAACGATCAAGCGCGCGAATCTCGTGATCGCATTGCAAGTTTTATCGACGAATTAACACAAAATTACCCTATCAACAAAAAAGAAGTTACCCTCATCGGTTTTAGCCAAGGCGCTATTTTGAGTTACGCTGTGGCCCTTTCCTATCCCGAAAAAATAAAACAGATTGTTGCGATGAGCGGCTATTTGAATCTTGATATCATTGCTGAAGATTACTTAAAGAACAATCTAGATTCGTTGCGCATTTTTGCTTCTCATGGCACAGTAGACCAAGTGATTCCTGTAGCATGGGCTAGAAAAACAGCTCCTTTTATGGAAAAATTAGGCGTTGCTATAACCTATAAAGAATATCCCATTGGGCATGGTGTTTCTCCACAAAATTTTTATGACTTCAAAAATTGGTTGAAATAAACGATAATAGTACTTCCAGTACCAAAAAAAAGCGGCTTTAATCAAACATTAAAGCCGCTTTTTCATTACCGTTTCTACAAAAGGAACTCCTAAATAATCAATGGCAAGTTCTTCTACTATCTGCCAACCAAATTTTAAGTAAAAATCAACTCCAACTGGGGACGATGCTAAATAAATTTCAGGATGTCCGATTTCTTGTGCTTCCTTTTCAATATAACTAAGCAACTTTGATCCAATTCCTTTCTTTGCATAATCAACATGAGTGTAAAAACCTACAATATAATCGTGATCTAAAGCAATGGTTCCTACTATTTCATTCCCTAGTTTAGCACAAAACATTTGCTGTTTTAGGATTTTTTGTTGCATGGTTTCAGTTGAATAATAACTCTTAAAAATACTCCATTGCGCGTCAGAATAATGTGGCTTCAAATAAAATGAAGCATTATTTATAATCAAATCACTAATTTCAGCAGCATCATTTAAGATTACTCTTTCTATTGCAGGAGTTAAATGCATCTATTCGCAGTGTATAGAAATTATTTTTGATACAATAAAGACTGATTTACTTCAAAAGAAATCGTTTCGTCTGGATTGACAAAGTATTTTATAAGAACTTCTCCCCAATATTCGCCATCGCTAAAATCAGCAATAATCCATCGGTGATTCAAAATTCTGACTTTATTAATTACAAATTTATTAGGGCCAATTGGGTCTTGACCTGTGTAAGGATTCCCTTTTGGATTGTTATTAAAATCAAGTAATTTCTCAGTAACAACAGGAATCAATTTTTCGATTAGTATCGTTTTATCTGGGTTGGTTGCTTCAAAATAATTTTGTGCATTTTCATTTTTTGCCAATGAAAAGTAATTGGCATCATCTAATTTAAGCTCCACTTTTTTGATACTATCTCTTAGTTTGGTAGTGACTTTGGCAAATTTTTCTTGCTCGAATTTTACTTCTTTGCTCAAAAACATATAGGTATAGATATTGAATAAAACGGCCAATATAAAACCATAAAGCAATAGTGATTTTTTCATTTTCTAAATAAAATTTTAAAGGGTAATAGTTAAATTATCGTAGGCCAAAAAGACATTTTCTGGCAATTCATTTTGAACATCTTCGTGAAAGCCTAATAAATGACTAATGTGCGTTAGATACGTTTTTTTAGGCTGAACTAAAGCAATAAAATCGAGCGCTTCTTGAAGATTAAAATGGGTATTATGAGGAGTGATGCGCAGCGCATTCAGGACCAAAACGTCTAGATTTTTCAATTTTTCAACCTCTTCTGGGGCAACCGTTTTTACATCTGTCAAATAGGCAAAATCATCAATTCGGTATCCAAAAACTTGTAAATCGCCGTGCATAACATCAATAGGAATAACCGTTTTACCACCCAATACAAAAGGTTGGTTATTGATGACCTCAATTGTTTTTACCGAAGGAGCGCCTGGATATCTGTTTTCTATTTCAAAAACGTACTCAAAACGTTTTTTTAAGTTTTCGATTACGCGCTGATGGGCATAAATAGGCATTTCGCCTTGTCTAAAATTAAACGGACGAATATCGTCTAAACCAGCAGTATGATCTGAATGTTCATGGGTAAATAAAATACCATCTACTTTTTGACAATCTGATGCCAACATTTGCTGCCTAAAATCGGGACCGCAATCGATAACGTAAGAATGATTTTCCCACGATATCCACAGAGAAACACGAAGCCTTTTATCCTTATAATCAGTGCTTTTACAAACTGGATGCGTACTCCCAATAATTGGAATTCCTTGAGAAGTACCAGTACCTAAAAAATAGATGTTCAATGGAGTGTTATTTTTTTACAAAAATAGAATTATTTATGATTCATTTCGAAATCGAATTAATTAACTTTGTCACAAAACACCACTATTTAGATTCAAAATGGATACAAAAAAAATCAAACTTAAGGGAGATAAAGTCATTGAGC